>PNKF01000203.1 GCA_013822285.1 Gemmatimonas sp. | reverse complement strand
TTGTCGGGCGGTTTGATGCCGCGACGGCCGCGATTGATCGGGCGACACGAAGTCTGCGCGGGCAGTAGCGCTGGCTCGCGTCGCCGGCGGGGGTGGTTCCGGGACCACTCCCGCGTGTCGAGGGGGCATCGCCGAACGGCGATGCCCCCTCGCGTATATTCTCCCCTGATGCCGCTCTCATCCGACGATCGCGAACGCTACGCACGACACCTGAGCCTGCCACAGGTCGGCGCTGCCGGCCAGGAGCGGCTGCGCGCGAGCTCGGTGTTGATTGTCGGATTGGGAGGGCTCGGGTCACCGGCCGCGCTCTACCTCGCCGCTGCGGGCGTGGGACGCATCGGCCTGCTGGATCATGATCGCGTCGCGGTGCACAACCTGCAGCGACAGGTGCTGCATGACACGGCGAGCATCGGCCGCTCGAAAGTGGAGTCCGCGCGCACCCGGCTCGAGGCCTTGAATCCGGGCGTCGCGCTGGACACCTGGGATGTCGCGCTGACGCGCGACAACGCGCGCGGCATCGTCGCGGATTACGACCTCGTGCTGGACGGCACCGACACCTTCACGACGCGCTATCTGCTCAACGACGCCTGTGTCCTCGAACGGCGGCCGCTGGTGCACGCCAGCGTGCATCGCTTCGAGGGCCAGCTGTCGCTGTTCGCCACGCCGGACGGCCCCTGCTATCGCTGTCTGCACCCAGAGCCTCCTCCGGCGGGAAGCGTACCGAGCTGCGCCGAAGGCGGCGTGCTCGGTGTGTTGCCCGGTCTCCTCGGCACCTTGCAGGCGACCGAAGCGCTCAAGTGGCTGCTCGGCATCGGCGAGCCGTTGGTGGGTCGATTGCTGGCGATCGACGCGCTGACGATGCGGGTGTCGCAGATGCACTTCGACCGAGATCCTGGTTGCGCGTGGTGTGCGACGCGATCAGCGACCACACTCCTGGACGACTACTCCGCGTTCTGCCTCGAGGGTTCGGTGCCAACGTTTGACGTAACCGCCCGTGACATCGATCCGGCGGATGCCGCGGCCGCGCTCGCGCGCGGCGAACTGTACGTCCTCGACGTGCGCGAGGACTGGGAGGTCGAGACGGTGGCGGTACGCGGTGCCATGCATGTCGCGATGGGACTGATACCGGCGCAGCAGGCGCTGCTGCCGCGGGACAAGCCAATCGCGGTGCTCTGTCATCACGGGATGCGGTCGGCGATGGTCGCGGACTATCTGCGCTCGGCGGGTCATGCGCGAGTGCTGAACATTCGCGGCGGGATCGATCGCTGGAGCGTCGACGTAGACCCGCAGCTGCCGCGCTACTGACGATGGCGCTGACGCTCGCCGTGGCGCTGTTGGTGGTGGCGGCCGTCTGGGCGCAGCGCGAGTGGCGTGCGGTACGACGCGGACAGCGGTTCCGTCGGCGATTTCCGGTCGGACCCGACGGTGTGATCATCGGCGCGCAGGCGCGCACCTACGCGGGCGACCCACAGCGTGCGCTGTTGCTGGTGCACGGCTACAACGATTCGCCGGCCTCGCTCGACGATATGGCGCGTGCGCTCCACGCTGCCGGCTGGACGGTCCGGCTCCCGCTGCTGCCCGGCCATGGACGATCGCTGGAGGCTTGGGACGACTGGCGTGGTACCGAAGCGGTCGCCTTGGTACGTGAGGAGTACGCGGCACTGCGCGCGCGGTACGGAACAGTGGTGGTCGGTGGACTCAGCATGGGTGGGGCATTGGCGACGTGGCTGGCGGCCGAGGCAGACGTCGATGGCCTGCTGCTGTTCGCCCCGATGCTGTTTGTGCCGCGCCCGATGCAGGTCGCGGTAAGCACGGCGCGCATGTGGTCGCTGGTGACGCGCCATGTGAGCGGCGGTGGTGCGCGGTCGCTCTGGGATCCTGAGGCGCAGCGGCGCAGCATCAGCTACGGATGTTCCACCCGCCGCTCGCTGGAAGCGTTGGAGTATGTCGCGGAGGGCGTGATCCCGCGCCTGGGGTTCGTGCATGTGCCGACCCTCGTCTGCCAATCACGGCAGGACAACCGACTGCCGGAAGACCAGAGCCGCCGCACGATTGCGCGCATCGGCGCGGCCGACAAGACGGTGCATTGGGTCGACGGCGCGGGACATGTGCTCACCATGGATTACGGCTGGCCAGACTTGGCCGCCACCGTTGTCACGTGGCTGGACGCACACTGGCCGTCTGGCGCGACTGCCGAGCGCTCCGCGCCACGACGCAACGCCGACTAGATTTCGGAGAGCGTTTCCTCGATCTGTACGGAGAGCATGATGGCCGATATTACCTGCGCGCGTTGTGGCACGACCAAGGCTGGGTTCGAGCGGGCGCCGTTCCCCGGCGCCATCGGCGCGCGCGTCTTGGAAGGCATCTGTCCCGACTGCTGGGGCCAGTGGCTCAAGCAGCAGACGATGTTGATCAACCATTACGGGCTGAACGTGATGGACCCGCAGGCGCGGCAGTTCCTGACCCGCAACATGGAAGCGTTCCTGTTCAAGACGGGCCAGCAGGACGACGTCGACACGTCGAAGCAGGGGACGATCGCGCACTGAGGCGTGGGGTGCCGCGCCTGGCGCAGCGAGCGTGCGCGTGCGGGTTCGGTTGACTTTAGTTTCAGATTGATACTTATTGAGCGGATGGCCGTGACTTCCGCTCCCCGCATCGTGCTCGCCTGCGTGACCTGGGCGAATGGCGATTTGGCCGTGCTCGGCGCATCGGGGGCAGGGGCGACGCTCCCGACCGCGGCACTGGGCGCGTCGCAGCCACCTGCCGATGCCGCCGATGCCCTCGCGCGCCGCACGCTCGGCCGCGTGCCGGCATGGCGGTCGCAGGTCGGCGTGCTGCGCGAAGACGATGGGCTGAGCATCGTGTACGCGGCCGTCGTGGCGAGTGGCACGGACGCCGTCGCCGAATTTCAATGGCGCCCGGTGCCGCGCGGTGGTGGCGCTGCCTCGCTCCGGGCCGCACTCGTCCACCTGCGTGAGCGCATCGATCGTGAGCCGGTGGCATTCCGACTGCTCGGGCCGACCTTCACGTTGTCGGATCTGCAGCAGGTGTATGAGCTCCTCTTGGAGCGCCGCCTTCACAAGGCGAGCTTCCGGCGCTCCCTCATGGCCGCGCATTTGATCGAGCCGACGGATGCCTGGCGCTCCGAGGGCCGCGGCCGCCCCGCCCAGCTCTTTCGCTATGCCCCTCGCCGTCGGCGCGGGGTCCAGCGGGCGGTCCGATTCGACCTATTGGGCTGATTCGGTCACGATAGCGTTACGATGATGGCGGTACCTCCCCTTGCCGCGGGAACCTTTTAGTTGCAAAGTGTACTTAACGGCAAAAGGAGGAGTCCATGCTCGGCTACCTCGATGCGCTGATTGCCGCGCTGTCCGTCAGGGACGGCGCCGAAGTCGATCGATTGCTGGCGCATCCGCTGGGGCGGCTGTTGCCGCTGGCGGTGCGCGACGAAGCCCGTGACTTCCAGGCCGGTGGTCGCGACGCCCTCGCGGCGCCGTTGCGCGCCATGCAGCTGCGCCACCAAACGGCGGAGCTGCTCCGCGATGCGCCGCTCGAAGACCGACCGGAGCCGCGTGCGGACGACCGGACGGAGGCATCCGCCGAACTGGCGCGCGGGGCGCTGCCTCCGACCGTACGTGCACGGCGCGCCACGCGTCCGCAGCAGATGGAACTGCCGCTCTCCGCCTGACGCCGCTCGGCGATGCAAAACGCCCCCGACCGTGTGGTCGGGGGCGTTCTGCATTGCGATGCGGGAGCGCTTACGCCTTGCTGACGTTGGCCGCCTGCGGGCCCTTCTGGCCGTCCACGATCTCGAACTCCACCTTGTCGCCTTCGGCCAACGACTTGAAGCCGTTGCCGGAGATGGCGCTGAAGTGCACGAAGACATCAGGACCGCCCTCGCGCTGGATAAAGCCGAACCCCTTCGCGTCATTGAACCACTTCACGGTGCCGGTGATGCGAGCCATCGCGTACGTACTCCTGTGGGGTGGATGGGGAACCTGATCAGGCTGCGCCGGCGATGTACCG
>PNKF01000202.1 GCA_013822285.1 Gemmatimonas sp. | reverse complement strand
CGCGGTGCCAGCGCCACGGTCTCGGCGCGCCCAGCGGTCGCGCCCTACCTCGAACCGTCCGGCAAAAAAGAGCCGATCGCGTCGGCGACCGGCTCCAGAGTGAAACGACGACCGAGGCTTACTTGCCGCCCTGGCTCTTCGGCACGCCGACGGTCACCGTCTTCGTGCTCGTGTTGCCCGCGGCGTCCTTCGCCTCGACGGTGATCGTGTAGATGCGGCCGTTGCCCTTGCCGGAGCGCTCCGCGCGCAGGTCGACGGTCATCGCGCCGGTGATCTTGATGTCGTTGGCGGCGTCGCCGTCCCCGAGGCCGTTGTCGGGCTCGTTGCTCGTGACGGAGACGATGCGATACGAGACCGCACCCGCGACATCGGTGGCGCTGGCCGAGACGGTCACGGAGACCAGCTTGTGGTCCGGCGGCCAGAGCGTCGGGGCGTTCGTGCTCACGCTGGTGAACGTCGGCGCCGTGGTGTCGCGCACGGTGACGGTGAACGTCGCGGAGCTTTGGTTGCCCGCGGCGTCGGTCGCCGTGGCGGTGACGGTCGTGGTGCCGAGCGCGAAGGTCGATCCGGACGCGGCGCTGTAGGTGACGGTAGCGCCGGTCGCATCGGTAGCAGTGGCGGCGAACGTCGCCGTGGCGCCGGACGCGCTGGTCGCTTCGACGACGATGTTCGCCGGGGCGGTGATGACCGGAGCGGTGGTGTCGGCCACGGTCACGGTGAAGGTCTGCGTGGCGGTGTTGCCCGCGGCGTCGGTCGCGGTCGCCGTGACCGTGGTGGTCCCGAGCGGGAACACGCTGCCGGAAGCCGCGGAGAGCGAGACGGCGACGGCGCCGTCCTTGGCGTCCAGCGCGGTCACGCTGAAGTTGACCGCGGCGCCGTCCGCACTGGTGGCCTCGGCGGTGAGGTTGCCGCTGATCGTGATGACCGGCGCGGTCGTATCGGCCGGCTCGCCGCCGGCGATGGTGAACGTGAACTCGCGCGTCACGACGTTGCCGGTGATGTCGGTGAGGGTGAGCGTGCCGGTGTAGGTGCCGCCGGTGGTGAACGTGTGCGTGCCGGTGACGGTGTCGTTGACTTGGTTGACCGTGCCGGCCGCGCTGCCGGCGCCGCCGCCCCAGGACCATTCCGCCGTGTGGAATTCGCCCGGGTCGACGTCGCTGAACGACGCGCTGAACGTCAGCTCAGTGCCGGTGGCGCCGCCCGCAGGCACCTGGACGGCGCCGATGGTCGGCGCGTGCGGCAGGCCGATGGCAAAGGTCGAGAGGCCCGGCGCGGTGCCCGTGACGAGGTTGCCCGCCTGGTCAACGCTGGTGGTGATGTCGATCCAGCTTTCCGAGGGCTTGTCGTAATAGAAGAGGTGCAGATCGCCCTCGAGCGCGGCCGGCACGGTGGCCGGGTCGTAGCTGATCGACACGTCGATGTAGCCGCTGAACGTCGCCGTCGTGCTGGCGCTGTAGTAGATCTTCGCGCCGTTGGAGGTGAGGTTGGAGTAACCGCCGGGGAGCGCGGGGCCGACCGGGAGTTGCGAGACGGTCGTCACGCCCGCGGTGGTGACGTTGTCGAACTCGAACGTGACGCCGGGCGTCGGCGTCACGGTGACATTCGTGCCGACGGGGGTCGGGAGCGGCGCCTTCAACTCGAGCGTGAAGCGCCCGAAGCTCACGTCCGATCCGTCGACGTTGGCGTAGGCATCGATGGTGTAGGTGCCGGGCTCGCCCACCACGCGCACGCGCGGCTTGGCCACGCGGTAGGCGTAGCTCGAGGCGCCGACCGAGATGCTGCCGAGATACTGGCCCGTGGGGCTGAACGAATACGCGTAAGCGCTGATGCGCGGATAGGAAATCAGCGTCTCGCTCGTGGCGCCCGCCGGCTCGATGACGTCGAAGGTGAATTCGGTCTCCGTGGTGTCGAGCGTGACCGCCGCGGTGCTCACGGTGCCGCCCGCGGCGATCGACGCGGTGGGGCCGTTCGAGCTGTATTTGTAGAGGTAGAAGTAGCCGTCGGACGCGTAGGAGCCGATGCCGACTTGTGGGAACGTCCAGTTGCCAGTCGTGACTACCGAACGGAAGGAGCCCGAGTTGACCGACGCGTTGCTCGACGCGCTGTCCGGCCCGTTGCCGTAGAGTGTCGCCCAGACGTTCGGCGTGGCTGCCGTCACGAAACCCGACAGCGTGAGCGGGACCACCGCGGTGCCGAGGTCGTTGACGAAGTTGAGCGTCGCCACCGAGCCCGCGGCAAGTTCGAGGTTGCGGTAAAGGTAGAGCGTGGAATTGGCGAAATTGACATACGCGTAGCCCCAGTAGTTGCCGGCTTGGAGATTATCGAACTGGAACGTCCCGTTGCTGGTGAAGCTCGTGTAGTTGTAGCTGCCGTTCGGGCCGCCGACGTAGATCGTCGCGGAGTTGAAGGCGGGGCCGGTGAGCTGGAGCGAGCCTTGGATCGTGCTGGAGACGAAGGCGGCGTTGACGCTCCACGTCGCAGTGGCCGCGCCCGAGGACGCATCCACCGTCTGGCTCGACAGCGCCACGGACGACGCCTGGCCGGTCGTGCTCAGCAGCGACGCGGTGCCGTAAACGGACACGCTCGAGAACGGCAACACCGCCACCGACCCCGTGCCGTAGGAGTAGGACGAGAAGCTCACGGAGCCGTTGCTGCCGTTCGCCTGAAGGTAGCCGAAGGAGCTGAGCGTTCCGTTGGCGACCTGCACGTCGGCGGTGACGCGCCCGGACGCGACGTTGAAGTCCCGCGAAACCGTCTCGTTCGCGCCCACCGCCACATTGTCAGCGGTGTTGATCGAGAGCTGCGAGTTGTTGCCGATGTTGAGATAAAAACTCAGCCGCCACGTCTTCCCCGCGGGCACGACGATGGCAAACGAGTTGCCGTTGAACGAGCTCGAGGCCGAGCCCGAGCCGTCGGTGGCATTGGCATAGACGGAGCCCGAGCTGACGGTTTCAGACGAGAGCGTGACGTTGCCGGTGATCTTGCCAGGCAGGAGTTCCACCGTGTCGGCGGAAAACGCGAGATTGGCGGCCAAGCCGAAGGCGGCCACGGCGCGAAGGAGGCGGGTAAGCATGGTCAGGGGCGGGGTTGAGCGCATGGGCTATCCGATGCCGCTCCCAACTAAAGCGTGCTGTGACCGACGACCGTGCCGGCGTGACCAACGACATGGCGCCGCGAGACTCCTGATGATTTTCTCCCGTCTCGCGCGTGCGGACACCGCACGAGGGATCGGGTTCCTCCTCGGGGTCGCGCTATCCGGCCCGGGCGACCGCGGGGGCGTTCGGCTCTAGGCGGCGATTCTTGCGGCAGGGGGACGCCATTTTGTCGAACGCATCATCGACGCGCCCGACCTCTCCTGCATGCTGCGGTGCGGTCCACCCCTCCGCCCCGATGATCCACGCGCTCGTCATCGACGACGATGCCATTGCCCGCGCCTACCTGTGCCTCCTTCTCCACGCCCGTGGCGATGTGCGTGTGGCCGGCGAAGCGGCGTCGTTGGCGGAGGGCCGCGAGCTGATCCGGCGCGCCGCGTGCGATCTCGTCTTCGCCGACATCGCGCTCGCCGGCGATTCCGGCTTCGACCTGATGGCCGATGTGCCCGCCGCCACGCGCGTGATCTTCGTGTCGGCGCATGCGGGATTCGCGTTGCGGGCGTTCGAGGTCAACGCCCTCGACTATCTCGTGAAACCCTTCACGCCCGCGCGCCTCGCCGCCGCCATCGCCCGGCTCGCCCCGCCGACGGTCGAGAGCGAATCGCGGGACGACGAGATCGTGCACCTGCGCGACGGCAGCCGCGCGCGCATCACGCGCATCGCGGACATCTGCGCGATCGAAGCCCAGGAAAACTACAGCCGCGTGCACCTCCTCGACGGATCGAATGTCCTCGTGCGGCGTCCGCTGAAATCCTGGGAAGACGTTCTCGAGTCCTCGCATTTCATGCGCATCCACCGCACCGGCATCGTCAATCTCGCGCGGATCCGCAGCTATTCGCGCGATCCGTCGGGCGGCGTGGCCCTGGAAGTGCAGACGCTCGCGCACGCGATG
>PNKF01000201.1 GCA_013822285.1 Gemmatimonas sp. | reverse complement strand
AACGTCACGCTCCCCAACGAGATCCGCAAAGCCGTCGAACTCGGCGACCTGCGCGAGAACTCGGAGTACAAGGCTGCGCTCGAACGCCAGCAGTTCGTGCAGGCGCGCCTGGGACACCTGACGGCGCGACTGTCGAAGCTGTCGAGCATCGACGAGTCGCAGATTGCGACGGACGCGGTGGGTATGGGTTCGAAGGTGACGGTCGAGGACCAGGACACGAAGGATCGTGAGGACTACAACCTCATCTTCGGCGACGCCGAGGACTTCGAGGATGGTCAGGTGACCATGTCGTCGCCGATCGGTCGTGCCTTGCTCGGTAAGAAGGTGGGCGAAGTCGCGATGCTCAAGCTGCCCGGCCGCATGCGCAAGCTGAAGGTCGTAAAGCTCGTGACGATCCACGAAGACGTCTGACCGCTCGCAATGACAAATGCGCGCCGCGGCTTAGCTGCCGCGGCGCGCATTGGCATTTCGGTCTGAACGCTGGTGCCGTCTACTGCGTGAGCGCCGAGTCCAGGAGTGCGCGCAGGGCCGCGTCGCTGGCGCGCACCGGTCCCATGTGCCGCCAGCGCAGCACGCCGTGTCGGTCGATGAGCGCCGTGCTCGGCACACCGATCGCGCGGAACGTCGTCGACACCTTGTCGTCCGGGTCGAGCCACAGCTCGTAGCTCGCCCCGAGGCTGCGCGCGAAGCCAGCGATCTCGGCGGTGTCGCCCGCGACATCGATGCTGACGCCGATGACGCGGAAGCCGCGTGGCCCGAACTCCCGCTGCAGCGAATCCAAGGCGGGGATTTCCTCGCGGCACGGCTTGCACCAGGTGGCCCACACATTGAGCATCACCACCTCGCCCTTTAGATCGGCGAGGGCGATCGGGGTGCCGTCCATCGTCTGCGCCGTGTATGCCGGAGCGGCTGCGCCGACGGCCAGCGTCGCCGCCGGGGCTCGCTCCGTGCCGCCGCAGGCGGCGAGGCCGGCGGCCAGCACGGCAATGCACGAGAGCCGAAGCATCACTCCACCCGCCGATACGTCGCGCCGCGTACCACACTGGGACGTCCCGGCACGGTCCACGCGAACAAGAGGCCGTCCGCGAGTCGCGTCATGCGCGGGAAGCCGCTGGACCGCGCACCGCTCGACGGGCTGATGACGATCGCCGAGTCACGCGTGCCGTCGCGCTCGACACGACGCAGCTTCACGAAGGCAGAGTCGGCGTTGCCGCGTTCGAGCCAGCTCACGTACGCCGCCCCGTCGAACAGCTGCAAGCCGACGCGTCCGGCCGGATTGCCGTCGTCCACGCGCACGGGCGTACCGAAGCTCGCGCCGGCATCGTACGAGAAGGCGACCTGCACCTTTGCGGTGTCGCGCGCCGCGGTGAACCACGCCACCACCACGGTGTCCCCGTAGGCCTGCACCATCGGGCCGTTGACCGGGCAGAAATCAACTTCCCAGTTGTCGGCGTTCACGGGCTTCGCCGCCGTCCACGCGCCATCGACGAAGCGCGAGATGACGATGTCGCGGATCTCCGGCTTCGTGTCGCTGCGATCACGGTACACCACCACCGGACCGCGGGCTGACAGCGCCGCGCTGGTCTGGCAGCAGTCGCAGACGCGCGAATCCACGACGGTCTTCGTCGTCGGCGAGAGCGGCGTGCTGCCCCAGCGATTCGCCGCCAAGGTCATCGGGGTCGCGTGTTCCGTGTCGCCGTGTGCGTGGGCCGGCGCGGCCGCGATGTTGTTGCCGCCGTCGAGGAACAAGACGACGGCGCCCGTGTCCGTCGGGAGAATCGACACGAAGCCATGCTCGGCCTCGATGCCCGGCTGATGCGGCGTCACGCTCTCACTCCACGTGCGACCTTCGTCGCGAGACTCCGCCATGCGCACTTCGTAGGCGTAACGGCCGGCGCCGTTGCGCTGTGGCCAGTGCGCGAGCAAGCGGCCGTCGGCGAGCATCGCGACCGACGGGAAGTCGGCCCAGTTGAGCCAGAAGTCCGAGCGTCGGGTCACGTCGCGCGGCTCGCTCCAGCTGCCGTCAGTCGCGCGAATGGCGATGCGCAACGCGTGCGACGAGCTGTCGACGCGCTCGATCCAGCTCATGACCACGCGGCCGTCGCCGGCAGTGAAGAAGTTCGGCTCCGTCGCATCCGAGCCGACGGGCAAGGGAGACTCGGCGAGCTCGTAGCGAGGCGCCGCATCGCCGCTGCATCCGGCGAGGAACGAGAGCGAAAGCGCGAGGGGGAGGAGGGAGCGCATATCAGGGGGTGATGGTGAAGATGCGGTCGAGCGACTGGCTGTACTCGCGGACGGCATTGGTGACGCCCGCATCGGTCCAGCCAAGTTGAGGGGCCATGCGCTTGGCAATGCGCGTGGCGATGCTGCGGCCTTGGTCGGGCAGCTCGAACGCGAGGAATGTGCGGCGAATCATCACGTCCGCCAAGGACTCCGCGTACTCGTGGCGCACGGCCTGATCCACGTCAGCCTCACGCCAGCTGAGCTCCGGCACGAGGCGAACATCGCCGCCGCTCGCGGGTGGCCGCGCGCCCGGCAGTGCCGCGTCCGCCGTGTCACAGGCCTTGGCGGCGCCGCCGAGCCGCTGCACCGCAGCGTCGACGATCTGCTGCGCCTGCGCACGATAAGTCGTGAGTTTGCCACCCGTCGCGACCAGCACGCCGCGGCGCGAGAGCTGCGTGGCGTGCTCGCGCGAGGCACTCGAGGGATCGCCGGCATTGCCGGTGGCCACGAGCGGCCGAATCCCCGCCCAGGCGGAGACGACATCTTCTTCCGTGAGCTGCGCGTCCGGAAAGAAGTGATTGCAGGCACTCAGCAAATAGCGGACATCGCCACGTGAGGCACGCACGTTCGCCGGATGCTCCGTCGTCGGCGTATCGGTCGTGCCGATGATCGTCATGCCGCCGCTCGCCGGCAGCGTGAACATGACGCGCCCGTCGTCCGGTGAGGTCATCGTCACGGCAGACACGTTGCCGACGCGCGTCGCCGGGACCGCGATGTGCACGCCCTTCGTGCCACGGACGGCGGGACCCGCGTTCGGGTCCTCGAGGCGCGTGATCTCGTCGGTCCACGGACCCGCGCAGCTCACGACGAGGCGCGCTCGCACGCGAAGCGTCGCGCCGCCGAGCAGGTCCTGGATCTCGACGCCATCGACTGGGCCGTTGCCGCTACCGAAGGTGAGTCGGCGAACGGCGGCGTGATTCACCACCACTGCACCGTGCGCGGCCGCGTCCAACACGTTGGCGAGCGTCAGCCGGGAGTCGTCCGTGGCCGCGTCCCAATACGTGGCGCCGCCGAGCAGTCCGTCGCGTGCGAGCAGCGGCTCCTGCGTGAGCACCGCCGTCGCGGTGAGTCGCCGGTGCCGCCCCACATTCCGGAACATCGCCAGCGCGTCGTACATCGTGAGTGCCGCGGCGAGCTGCCATCGCTTCACGCGCGCGCCGCGGTATACCGGCCAGGTGAACTGCAGGGGTCGCACCAGATGCGGCGCATGCTGCAGAAGGCGCCGTCGCTCTCGGCTCGATTCCCAGACCAGGTGCAGATACCCGTGCTCGAGATATCGCACGCCGCCATGTACGAGTCGCGACGAGCGGCTGGAAGTGCCGGCCGCGAAATCCTCGGCTTCGATCAGGGCCACCCGCAGCCCGCGCCGTGCGGCGTCCCGCGCCACGCCGGCGCCGGTGATGCCGCCACCGATCACGGCCAGATCGAAGCGGTCGCCGGCGAGCGCCAGCAAGCGCTCGGCGCGCCGTGGAGGGAGGGGGGTGGACATCGCTAGGACGATACCCCGTTCAGCGAGGAGATGATAGGCGCTGCCTGCTCTGCACCGCGGGCCTGCGTCCCCTACCTTTATAGTATGCCTATCTATGAACCGGGGCGGCGCATCGCGATCATCGCGGGCGTCCGGACCCCATTCGCCAAGGCCGGCACCACCCTACGGGCGCTTAGCGCGATCGAGCTTGGCAAGATCGCCGTCAGCGAGCTGGTGCATCGGACCGATCTGGACCCCAAGACCCTCGACCTGCTGGTGTTCGGCACGGTCATCCCCAACGTCACGGCACCGAACATCGCGCGCGAAGT
>PNKF01000200.1 GCA_013822285.1 Gemmatimonas sp. | reverse complement strand
GGCGCGCCGAAGGGCGAGACGACGGCGGATCTGATTCGCCGCGCCCTCGCTGGGCTCGCGAAGTAACTTTCGGCGATGTCGCGCCCCGAGATCACCACGCCCGAAGCGCTCACCGACGAGTCGGTGGTGGAGCTGTCGCTGCGCCCGCAGCGGCTGGCCGAGTTCATTGGCCAGGGCAAGGTGAAGGACGCGCTGCGCATCTACGTGGATGCGGCGACGGCGCGTAAGGAGCCATTGGACCACACGCTGCTGTTCGGGCCGCCGGGCCTGGGCAAGACGACGCTGGCCGAGCTGATCGCCCGAGAGATGGGCGTGAACATCCATACGACCAGCGGGCCCGCGCTGGAGAAGCCCGGGGACTTGGTGGGTACGCTCACCAACCTGCGCGCCGGCGACATCCTGTTCATCGACGAGATCCATCGCCTCAAGCCGGTGATCGACGAGTTCTTGTATCCCGCGATGGAAGACTCGAAGATCGACATTCGCCTCAGCGAAGGGCCGAAGGCCCAGACGATCACGATGCCGATCGAGCGCTTCACGCTGATCGGCGCGACCACGCGACTCGGCATGCTCACGGCGCCGTTGCGCGCGCGCTTCGGCATTGAGCTGCGACTCAACTACTACCCGGCGCCCGAGATCGAAGAGATCGTGCACCGTACGGCAGTGGTGTTGGGCTGCAGCGTAGATGCCGAAGGTGCGGCCGAGCTCGCACGCCGGGCGCGCGGCACGCCGCGTGTGGCCAACCGCTTGCTGCGCCGCGTGCGCGACTTTGCGCAGGTGAAGGCCCAGGGCCACATCTCGCGCGACGTGGCGCGCGAAGCGCTGGCGATGCTCGACGTGGACGAGTTCGGCCTCGACGAGATGGACACGCGGCTGCTGCGCGCGATCATCGAGAAGTTCGACGGCGGGCCGGTGGGCGTGGGCACGATCGCCGCCGCGGTCGGCGAGGATGCGGACACGATCGAGGAGGTGTACGAGCCCTTCCTCGTGCAGAACGGTTTTCTGCAGCGCACCCCGCGCGGTCGTGTGGCCAGCCCGCAGGCGTATCGGCACCTGGGCTATCCGCCGCCGAACCGCCCGGCCGACGCGCAGCCGGACCTCTTCTAAGACGCCTGAGGCGGCGAACCACCCGCGCCGCCCGGAGCGTTCATCACGCATGACTCGCGGCCTGAAGACCTCCGACTACGATTTCTCGTTGCCGCTCGATCGCATCGCGCAGGCGCCGATGCCGCGCCGCGACGAGAGCCGCTTGATGGTCGTGGACCGCAGGGCCGGCACGATCGCGCATCACGTGTTCAAGGAACTGCCGCAGTTCTTTGCCGCTGGCGATGCGCTGGTGGTGAACACCACGCGCGTGTTCAAGGCACGATTGCTCGGCACTCGCGATTCCGGTGCGCCAGCGGAAGTGTTGCTGCTCAAGGAAGAGAAGCGCGGCATGTGGGAGGCGATGGTCCAGCCCGGCAACAAGCTGAAGCCGGGACGCATCGTGACCTTTGCGCCGGGCTTCCGCGCCGAGATGGGCGAGCCCACGGATCGCGGCACGCGCCTCGTGAAGTTGCTTATTGAAGGCGCGAAGCTCGGGGATCGCGACGCCGAGCGCGCGGCGATCGCGGCGACGGGTCACGTGCCGCTGCCGCCGTACATCGAGCGCGCCGACGCCGCCTCAGACGCCGAGCGCTATCAGACGGTCTACGCCAAGCAGGAAGGCAGCGTGGCCGCGCCGACGGCCGGCCTGCACTTCACGCCGGAGGTGCTCGCGGCACTCGCCGCCAAGGGCGTGCAGCGCGAAGAGCTGCTGCTGCACGTGGGCGTGGGCACGTTCAAGCCGGTGGAGGTCGAGGACCCCGCGGAGCACCAGATGCACGAGGAGTGGTACGACGTGGCGGAGGACGTGGCCGCTCGGCTTACGGCGCTGCGTCGGGCCGGCGGCCGGGTGTGTGCCGTGGGCACCACCGCGCTGCGAACGCTCGAGACGGTGTGGGACGCGCAGTCGGGCTACCGGGCCGGCAGCGGAGAGACGCGGATCTTCATCCGGCCGCCCGCGCCCGTGCGCTCTGCCGACGCGCTGGTGACGAACTTCCACCTGCCCCGCTCCACCCTGATGATGCTCGTGGCGGCCTTCGCCGGCTATGAACTCACCATGGAGGCCTATGCCACAGCCGTGCGGGAGAAGTACCGGTTCTATTCCTACGGCGATGCGATGCTCCTGCTCTGATTAGATTTCAGGGTCGTCGCCGTTCCCTACGTCTTCAGTCATTGCCCCCATGCCGTTTACGCTCTTTCTCCAAGCCACGTCCGCCGCGCCGGCGGGCCCCGGAATGGCCGCCTTCCTGTTCCAGATCGGCGCCATCTTCGCGATCTTCTATTTCCTCATGATCCGTCCGCAGCAGAAGCAGCGGAAGGCGCATGAGGCCGCGATCCTCGCGATGAAGAAGGGCGACCAGGTCGTCACCGCCGGCGGCCTCGTCGGCGAAGTCGTGCACATCGCCGCGCCGGGTGAGAAGGGTCCGTCGCTCACGGATCACATCACGATCAAGTGCGGCGAGTCGCGTCTCGTCGTCGTGCGCAGCCGCATCGCGTCGGTCGGCGGCAGCGAAGCCACCGCCTAAGCGCGATGGCCGTCCTCCCCATCACCGTCCTCGGCAGCCCCGTCCTGCGCCAGGTCACCACTGAGGTGGCCGAGGTGACGGACGAACTGCGCCAGCTCGCGTCGGACATGTTCGACACGATGCGCGCCGCCGAGGGCGTTGGCCTCGCGGCCCCGCAGGTCGGGCGCACGGAGCGCATGTGCGTGGTTGAGGTGGGCGATGTCGCGGCCGTGCTGATCAATCCCGAGATCATCGCCCGCGAGGGCAAGATCAAGTGGGAAGAAGGCTGCCTCTCGATTCCGGAGGTCTTCGGCTGGGTGGAGCGCAGCGCCTATGTGAAGGTTCGCGCGATCGGCCTCGATGGGCAGCCCTTCGAGATGGAAGGGCGCGAGCTGCTCGCGGTCTGCATCCAGCACGAGCTGGACCACCTCGACGGCAAGCTGTTCATCGATCACCTGAGCTTCTTGAATCGTCGCAAGGCGATGAACACCTGGGACGAGGAGAAGGACAAGTATCCCGGACTCCTGCGCATCCTGAAGCCGGGCGACACAGACGAGCCGAAGGGGCGCAGCGCTCAAGAGAGCGCCGCGACGTCCGAGCACCACGACGCGCTCTGAGCGGCGGGTGATAGATTGACGGCGGGGGCCTTTGGCTCCCGCCGTTTGTTCTTCTGCGATCATCCTCCGATGCGCCTCGCCTTCTTCGGCACCCCAGACTTCGCCGTTCCCACGCTGCGCGCCCTGATCGGCGAAGGTCATGATGTGGCCTGTGTGGTGACGCAGCCGGACCGCCCGCAGGGCCGTTCGCGTTCGACGCTGGTACCGCCACCGGTCAAGGACGTCGCGCTCGAGGAAGGCATTCCCGTGTTGCAGCCGGATCGTCCGCGCGGCGAAGAGTTCCTCGCGCAGCTGCGCGCATTCGAGCCCGACTTGAGCGTCGTCGTCGCCTACGGGCACATCCTGCGGCAAGACGTGATCGACCTGCCCACGCGTGGCACGGTGAACATCCATGCGTCGCTGCTGCCGCGCTGGCGCGGTGCGGCGCCGATCCAGGCGGCGATTCTCGCTGGCGATGCCGAGACGGGCGTGAGCATCCAGCGCATGGTGCTGCAGCTCGATGCGGGTCCGGTGCTGCACGAAGTGCGCGTACCGCTGCCTGACACGATCACAGGCGGCGAACTCACCGAGGCGCTCTCGGAGCTCGGCGCGGAAGCGATCGTCGAGTTCCTCACGCTGCTGGACATGGGCGGCATCACGGAGCGCCCGCAGGATGAGTCGCAGGTGAGCTACGCGCCGAAGATCGATCGCGCGATGGCGCGGCTCGACTTCCGCCACGACGCGGCGCAGGTTGCCCGCGCGATTCGCGCCTTCGACCCGCGCCCCGGCGCGTGGGGCGTGCTGCGCGAGGCCGAGACCCGACTCTTCGGCGCGCGCGTGCTCATTGACCGTCGCGGCGAGCCGGGCGAGGTGCTCGAAGTGGGCGAGATGGGCATGGTGGTTGCGTGCGGGCAGGGCGCGGTCGCCGTGGAGACCGTGCATCCCGCTGGGCGCCGTCGCGTGGCCGCCCTCGACTGGGCGCAGGGACGGGGCGTCGCCGTG
>PNKF01000199.1 GCA_013822285.1 Gemmatimonas sp. | reverse complement strand
CAAGCTGGCCGAGAACGCGCTCGACAAGGCCGGCATCACGGTGAACAAGAACACCGTGCCGAAGGAGACGCAGTCGCCGTTCGTGACCAGCGGCATCCGCATCGGCACGCCGGCCGTGACGACGCGTGGCATGGGCGTGGCGGAGATGGTGCGCATCGCCGGGCTGATCGATCGCGTACTCTCGGCGCCGGAGGACGAGGCGGTGCTCGCGGCGGTGAAGCGCGAAGTGCATGCCATGACGGCTGAGTTCCCGCTGTATCTCTGAGTGCCGATGCCCGAACTCGCGTTCCGTGACGGGGTCTTCGACCGCATTCGCTTGCGCGAGTCGCGGTACGACGAACGCGCGTATCTGTTCGTGCTCGCGGCGCTGGAGCTGGTGCAGCAAAAGTTGCCGGAGCGGCGGCACCTGACGGGCCGCGAACTGGCGCACGGATGCCGCGAGCTGGCCATCCAGCGCTACGGCGTGCTGGCGCGCACGGTGCTCGAGCACTGGGGCCTGCGCACGACGCTGGACATCGGCGAGGTGGTGTTCGCGCTGGTCGATACCGGGCTGCTCATGAGCCAGCCGCAGGACACGAAGGAAGACTTCGCCGACGTGTTCGACTTCCACGAGGCGTTCGACCGCGCCTATCCGTGGACGACTCCTGCCGACGCCTGAGGCGTCGCGTGCGCCGATGACCGCGATGTCAGTCCGCGTGACGACGGCGGGGCAGGCAGCGGCGCGAGACGCGGCCGCCATCGCCGCGGGCATCGAAAGCTACGCCTTGATGCATCGCGCGGGCACGGGCGCGGCCCATGCGATCCTGGCGCACATCGCCGACGTGCGCATTGCCGGTGCGGTGGTCTTCTGCGGCGGCGGCAACAACGGCGGCGATGGTTGGGTGGTCGCGGGCGAACTCGCGCGCGCCGGCTGCCCCGTGCGTGTCGTCGAGGCCGCGGCACCGAGCACGAATGACGCGATGCGTGCGAAGGTTGAGGCGCAGGCGGTCGTGCAGGGCGTGAGCGAGCCGGCGCGGCCCGTCGTTGTGGTGGATGCGCTGCTCGGCACCGGTGCAACTGGCGCGCTGCGCGAGCCGATGCTCGAGCAGGTCGCGGCGATCGCGGCGCTGCGTGCAACGGGCGCTCAGGTCGTTGCGCTCGATCTGCCGAGCGGCATCGATGCGACCACTGGCGCTGGTGCGCCGACCGTGCGCGCGGATATCACGCTGGCCTTCGGCACGCTGAAGCGCGGCCACCTGCTGCGCCGCGACGAGTGCGGGGCGATCGTCTGTCTGGACATCGGCCTGGGTTCGCACGCCGAGCTCCCAGACGCGGCGCCGCAGCTGGTCGACGTCGACTTCGTGCGATCGGCGATTCCCCCGATCCCTGCCGATGCACACAAAGGGGTGCGGCGCCGGCTTGGCATCGTCGGTGGCGGTGAAGGCATGGCGGGCGCGCCCATGCTGGCGGCGCGCGGCGCCATGCGCTCTGGCATCGGCATGGTGCAGCTCTTGGTCGCGCCGTCCAACGTGCCGGTGGTGCAAGCGGCGCTGCCTGAGACGATGGCGGGGCGTTGGCCGGTCACGGCGGAAGATCAGGAGCGCGTGCTGCGCTGGACGCATTGCCTGCTGCTCGGGCCGGGCCTCGGGCGCACCGCGATGACGCGCGCGCTGATTGAACGGTTGTTGGTGGAGTGGAAGGGCCCCGTGGTACTCGATGCCGACGCGCTGAATGTGTTCGAAGGCGAACCGCGCATGCTGGGCAGCCTGCTCGGCGCGCGTCCGGCCATCGTGACGCCGCATCCGGTGGAAGCCGGGCGCTTGCTTCGCCGCGATGGCGCGAGCGTGAGTGCCGACCGTTTTGCCGTTGGCGCGGAGCTCGCCAAGCAGCTGGGCGCCACGGTGGTCTTGAAGGGCGTGCCGACCGTGATCAGTGCGCCGGATGGACGGGTGGCGGTGAGTGCCACCGGCAGCCCCGCGTTGGGGACGGCGGGCAGCGGCGACGTGCTGGCGGGTATCGTCGCGACCTTGTTGGCGCAGACGGGCGATCCCTTCGCCGCTGCCTGCGCGGCGGCCTGGGTGCATGGGCGCGCGGGTGAGATCGCGGTCGCTGAGGGCTCGGTGCGCGGCACCTCGCTGGAGGATGTGGTCGAGGCACTGCGTCGCGCGTGGCGGCTCGAGGCGCCGACGCAGCATCCGGCCGTGCTCGCCAGCTTGCCGGCGGTGGGGTCGGCGCGATGAGCGACCACCTGGCGATGGGCCCGGGCCGCGAGTTCGATGCCGTGCGTGCGCTGTTGGCGCAGTGGGGGCCGCTGGCGCGAGGCGTGGGCGATGACGGCGCGGTGCTCGATGTGCCGGCGGGCGAGAAGCTCGTGGTCAGCACGGATTCCACCGTCGAGGACGTGCATTTCCGCCGCGAGTGGCTGTCGGCCGACGAGATCGGCTGGCGCGCGACGCAGGCCGCGCTGAGCGATCTCGCGGCGATGGGCGCCGCGCCGCTCGGCGTGTTGCTGGCGCTCACGGTGCCGCGTGCCTGGCGCGAGGAGCTCCCCGCGTTAGCCTCGGGCATCGGTGCAGCGATGCAGCAGGTGGGCGCGGCGATCGTCGGCGGTGATGTCACGGATGGCGATCGCCTCGCGCTCGCCATTACGGTGCTCGGGCATGCGCCGCGGCCACTCTCGCGTGCCGGCGCGCGCCGCGGCGACACGCTGTACGTGACGGGCTCGCTCGGAGGACCAGGCGCGGCGCTCTCGGCATGGCTTGCGGGGTCGACGCCTGACGCGGCGGCGCGCGCACGGTTCGCGCGGCCAGAAGCGCGCATCGCGGCGGGGCTGTGGCTGGCGCAGCAGGGCGCGACGGCGGCGTTGGATCTCTCGGACGGACTCGCGGGTGACGTGGCGCATCTCGCGGCCGCGAGCGGTGTCGCCTGCGTGCTCGAGTTGGATGCGATTCCTTGCGTGCCCGGCGCGAGCGTCGATGCCGCGCTGCAGAGCGGGGAAGAGTATGAACTGCTCGTGGCCGCGCCGTCGCTCGATACGGCGGCGTTTGCGCAGGCGCACGGCGGACTTGAGCTCACGGCGATCGGTCGCGTCGAGGCCGTTGGCACGCCGCCATCAGGCGGCGCGCCGTCGGGTTCGGTGCAGGGGAGCGCTGCTCAGCCGGGCGTGGTCCGCGCGGAGCGCGGCGGCGCTCCCGTCGCGCTGCCCGGTGCCCACGACCATTTCGCGCCGTGAACACGCCACGGGGGCATCGGTGATCCGCGCGTGCTTCGTGCTCGTGGGGACGATCCTCGCGACGCTCGTGTTCGGGAGCTGGGTGCTGCTGGCGGCCCTGTTCAGCGTGCGCGATCGCGTCGGATCGCCCTATGACCTCGCGCCACGCCTCTGGGCGCGCTGCATCCTGTGGATGAGCGGCGTGACGCTGGTGCAGCATGGCGTCGAGCACAAGACGGGTGATCGCCACATCTTCGCCGTGAACCACGTCGCGAACTACGACGTGCTGGCGATCGCCGCCACGCTGCGCTGGATCAAGTTCGTGGCGAAGGTCGAGCTCTTCAAGATTCCGCTCTTTGGCAAGGCGATGCTCGCCGCCGGCATGATTCCGATCGAGCGGGCGAATCGGAAGGCGGCGTTCGGCTCGTACTCGCTGGCGACGAAGCGCATTCAGGCGGGCGCGTCGGTGGCGGTGTATCCCGAGGGCACGCGCGGCAACGCCTACCCGCTGCGGTCCTTCAAGAAGGGACCGTTCGTGCTGGCGATCCAGTCGCAGGCCCCAATCGTGCCCGTCGTGGTGCACGGCCAGCTCGAGGTGAATCCGAAGGGCAAGTTCCTCGTGCGGCCGGGTGTGATCCACGTGCATTTCCTCCCGCCGATCGAGTCTGCCGGCATGACTTATGAGGACCGCGACCGTCTGGCCGACGCGACGCACGAGGCCATGCGGGAGTGCCTGCGGGCAGAGTACGGCGTCGCGTCCTTGCCGGCACGGGCCAGCGCGGGCGAGCCCTAGCGGCGGGCGCCGCGCCCGAGCGCCGGGCTGCCGCGCTAGATTTCCCTCGGGGCACGCCCCGTGCTGCTTCACATGACTCACGTTCCCGACATCTGACTTTCCGCCATCATGTCTACGATCATTGCCGTCCAGGCCCGCGAAATCCTCGATTCGCGCGGCAATCCCACCGTCGAAGCTGAAGTCGTCCTCGAGGACGGCACCTACGGCCGTGCGGCGG
>PNKF01000198.1 GCA_013822285.1 Gemmatimonas sp. | reverse complement strand
CCCACCCGGTGAAGTTCGTCGGGTTCGATGCCCCGCACGAATTCCTTGTCGGCTACGGACTGGACCATGCGGAGGATTTCCGCCACGTCCCGTACGTCGCGAGTCTGGAGTAACTGATGGCCAACGCCCCGCAGCAGCAGAAGCCCGGTGGTTTCAGCAAAGCGTCCCGCACCCTGTCGCTCTGGGTGCTGGCGTTCCTCGTGCCCTTCGTCTTCTTCCAGATGACGACGGGCCGGAACGAGCAGTCGCCGCTGGTGGACTATTCGGTCTACGACACCCAGTTGGGCGCAGACAACATCTCGCGGGTGACGATCGTCGGCGGCACGAAGATCAACGGCGAGTTCAAGAACCGCGTGCTCGTGGAAGGCCGCGAGGTGCGGCGCTTCTCCGTGCTGCTGCCGGTGCCGAACAGCGACGCCGAGCTGGAGCGCCTGCGCGCCAAGCAGGTGGCCATCAAGGCCGAGCCGCCGCGCGTGTCGATGGGCACGATCCTGCTGCAGATGCTGCCATGGATCATCATCATCGGCATCTGGGTATTCCTGCTGCGCCAGATGCAGGCGGGCGGCAACAAGGCCTTCTCGTTCGGTAAGTCGAAGGCCAAGCTGCTCTCGGGCGACACGCCGAAGGTGACCTTCGCCGACGTCGCGGGCGCGGACGAAGCCAAGGTCGAGCTGCGCGAGATCATCGAGTTCCTCAAGGATCCGGCCAAGTTCACGAAGCTCGGCGGTCGCCTGCCGAAGGGCGCGCTGCTCGTGGGCCCGCCGGGCACGGGCAAGACGCTGCTCGCCAAGGCCGTGGCCGGCGAAGCGGGGCGTCCGTTCTTCTCGATGTCGGGCTCTGACTTCGTAGAGATGTTCGTGGGCGTCGGCGCGAGCCGCGTGCGCGACCTCTTCGAGCAGGGCAAGGCGAACGCGCCCTGCATCATCTTCATCGACGAAATCGACGCGGTCGGTCGCCATCGCGGCGCCGGCTTGGGCGGCGGGCATGACGAGCGCGAGCAGACGCTGAACCAACTGCTCGTGGAGATGGACGGCTTCGAGTCCAACGACGGCGTGATCCTCATTGCCGCAACGAACCGTCCGGACGTGCTGGACCCGGCGCTGCTGCGCCCGGGCCGCTTCGACCGGCAGATCGTCGTGGACGCGCCGGATCTGCGCGGACGCATCGGCATCCTCAAGGTGCACGTGCGCAACAAGCCGCTGGCGGTGGACGTGGACATCGAGCGTCTGGCGCGCGGCACGCCGGGCATGGCGGGCGCCGATCTCGCGAACCTCGTGAACGAGGCCGCGCTGCTCGCGGCGCGTCGCAATCACGACAAGATCTACATGGTGGACTTCGAGGACGCGAAGGACCGCGTCATGCTCGGCGCCGAGCGCAAGTCGTTGGTGATGCGCGAAGAAGAGCGCCGCCTGACGGCCTTCCACGAGGCGGGGCATGCGGTCTGCGCGATCCGCGTGAAGGGCAACGATCCGCTGCACAAGGTGACGATCGTGCCGCGTGGGCGTGCGCTGGGCTTGGCCTTCACGCTGCCGGAAGATGACCGCGTGTCGGTGACGCGCGAGCAGCTCGAGGCGCGTCTGGTGATGGCGTACGGTGGTCGTGTGGCCGAGGAGATCGTGTTCGGTCGCGATCGCGTGACGACGGGTGCGGCGAGCGACATCCAGCAGGCGACGGGCATCGCGCGGCGCTATGTGTCGCAGTGGGGTCTGTCGGATGCCATCGGTCCGATCCTCGTCGGCGACAACGAGCAGGAAGTCTTCCTGGGCCGCGAGCTTTCGAGCCGTCGTCAGGTCTCGGAGCGCACGGCGCAGCAGGTGGACGACGAGGTGTCGCGCGTGATCAACGAGGCGTACAACCGCGCGACGGACACGCTGACGCAGCATCGTCCGCTGCTCGAGGCGATTGCGGCGGCGCTGTTGGAGCGCGAGACGCTGACGCGCGAGGACATCGCGATCCTCGAGCGCGGCGAGGCGTTGCCGCCGCGTCAGGAACCGCCCACGACGCCGGCGATTCCGGCGGCGACCCCTGCGCCGGCGCCTGAGGCGCGACGTGTTCCGCCGGTGATCGGCGGGCCGGAGCCGTCGCCGGCGTAACGGCGAAGATTGAGGAGCGAAGAGCGAGGGTGAGGACCTGAGGGTTAAATAACGAGGGGTGAAGGATGAGGGGACGAGGGGGAGGATTCCCCTTCGTCCCCTCAGTTCTTCAAGGCCTCGTTCTTCACGCTTCGCTTCTTCCCCCTCGCTCTTCGCTTTTCGCTACTACCATGCTCGCCTAAACCCCCGTATTTTCAATGGGTTATGGACTTTCAGGGCGTCTCTGCACGGGTCGCGGAAATCCGCGGGCAGATTGCGGAAGCCGTCGCGCGTGGTGGGCATGGGCAGGCGGTGCGGCTGATCGCGGTGACCAAGACGCACGGGCCTGAGGCCGTGTTGGCCGCCGCGGCGGCGGGCATCACGGATGTCGGTGAGAACAAGGTGCAGGAAGCGCTAGCCAAACAGGAGGCGTTGACGGCGGCCGGCACGATGCCTGCAGGCCTCACCTGGCATCTGATCGGGCATCTGCAGACGAACAAGGTGAAGGCGTTGCCGTCGTTCGGCCTGTTCCACGCGATGGATCGCCCGAAGCTGGCGGACGAAGCGGCGGCGATGGCAGCGAAGCGCGGCGTCACGCTCGATGTGCTGATGCAGGTGAACGTCGTCGGCGAAGAGACGAAGGGTGGATACGAACTCGCGGCGGTGGCGGCCGAGGCGGATCGGTTGCGGCGCATGCCGTCGCTGCGCGTGAAGGGTGTGATGACGATGGCGCCGTTCGATGCGCCGGAGTCGGTGTTGCGGCAGGTGTTCCGTGGGGCGCGTGAGGCGCGCGAGCAGTTGCGCGCCGCGGGACACGACGCGCAGGAGCTGTCGATGGGCATGAGCGGGGACTATCTGATCGCCGTCGAGGAAGGGGCCACGATGGTCCGCCTCGGCACGGTCCTGTTCGGGGCGAGGGGCGGATGAGCGAGCATCTCGAAGGTGGCGACGACATCTTCCATCTGACGCCGGTAGATGTGCGCCGATACGACTTCGGCAGCGCGATGCGTGGCTACGATCGCCAGCGCGTGGACCAGTTCCGCGAGCAGCTCGCCGAGGAGTTGGAGCGCCTGACGCGCTCGAACGGCGAGCTCGAGGCGAAGGTCCGCAACTTCCACGAACAGCTCAAGCACTATCGTGAGCGCGACAAGGCGATCAACGAAGCTCTGATCTCGGCGCAGCAGCTGCGCGAAGAAGTGAAGGAGCAGGCGGCGCGCGAGGCGGACCTGATGCGTCGCGAGGCGGAGTCGGCGGCGCAGCAGCTCGTCGCCAATGCGCAGCGGCAGATCGCGCAGATGCAGGGCGAGATCGAGCAGCTCGACCGCACGCGCCGCGCGTATCTCGCGCAGCTGCGGGCGATCGCCGAGCGGCACATCGCCGAGGCGGACGCGTTGCTGCAGCATCCGCAGGGTTGAGCGCGACGTGAGCGTGACCTCCGCTGCGATGCAGGGCACCGAGACGATCCCCTCGTGGGTGTCGCCTGCGGACGTGTCGCGCGCGGTCGCGTCGATTCGGTCGCGCACGACGATGCGGCCAGAGGTCGCGATCATCCTCGGCACGGGGCTCGGGGGACTCGCGCAGGCAATCGACATCGAGACGTCGATCGCCTACGACGAGATCGCGGGGTTCGCGACGTCGACGGTGGAGTCGCACAGCGGCCGTCTCTTGCTCGGCCGGCTCGGCGGCAAACGCGTGGTGGCGATGCAGGGCCGCTTCCATCGCTACGAGGGCTATTCGCTGCAGCAGGTGACCCTGCCGGTGCGGGTGATGCACGCGCTGGGCGCAGGCAGGCTGGTGGTGAGCAATGCCTGCGGTGGCATCCGCGCGGATTGGGCGCCGGGCGACTTGATGGCGATCGCCGATCACATCAACCTGCTGGGTGACAATCCCTTGGTGGGGCCGCACTACGCGGAGTTCGGCGCACGCTTTCCCGATATGTCGGCGCCCTACGATGTCGAACTGCGCGCGATGGCCGCGGAGATCGCGGCGGCGCAGGGCACGACGTTGCGCAGCGGTGTCTATGCGGCGGTGATGGGGCCGAATCTCGAGACGCGGGCCGAGTACGTGATGCTGCGCACGATGGGCGCGGATGTGGTGGGGATGAGCACGGTGCCGGAAGTGATCGTGGCGCGGCAGCAGGGGATGCGCGTGCTGGGCATTTCGATCATCACGGATGCCTG
>PNKF01000197.1 GCA_013822285.1 Gemmatimonas sp. | reverse complement strand
CCAGCCGATGCGCTTGACGAGTTGCGCGAGCGCCCAGGCCTGCGCGGGCTCGAGTTCGACGCGAACGGTGATGCCCTCTTCCATGTTGATGCTCCGGTGTGCCCGGCATTCGGCGAACGCCGCTGGCCCTCGGCCCACAGCGCCGCGCGCAGCCGGGTCAAGGGCGGCCGCCAGGCCGGCGCAGCGAACCCTTGACGCGGCGAGCACGGCGCTACGCTGCCGAGCCAGTGGAGGAAGCCAGGGAGCCCCCTCGGGGGGCGGATGGGCGGCGGGCGGGGGCCAACCTCAATGACTGCGCGCGCAGCGCGCCTGACTCTGATGCCTGCGGCGACGGCGAAGCCGTGGCCGCACGAGCTTTGGTATTCAAGGCAGCGTGGGCGTACTCGCCGACGCTGCCGCAGGCGCGGAGGGGCGCAAGACATAACGGGGGTTGCCGTGAACCCGCAGGGCGCGGAGGGCGCCAGCCCGTAGCGGCCCCGCACCAAGAGAGCGAAGCGAACGACTGCGGGGCTTCACGGCAACAGCCCGCTATGTGAACTCGGCGCAGCCGAGTTCCCCCGCAGCGCCTGCCAGGCAGCGGCCGGCTCGACGCCGGCTGCGGCCTGTCTTGTGATGCTGCGCGAAGCGCCATGCTTCGACAGCGATGGAGCCGCCGCGACGCAGTGACGGCGCGCGGCTTGCTCGCGAGCGCAAGCCGCGTGACGGAGCGGGCCACACACGCAGCGTCAGCGTTCAGCGGCGCGCCTGTGGCGCGTCCGCTGCAACGCCGTCCGCATCGTCGTCGTTGTCGCGCAGAGCCCGCAGGAGCGTTTGCGCGACGTCGATGGGCTCGGAGTCCTCCACGCTTGCGTGTGTCGCACCACGGCCCGGCATTCGCGCCGGATGGGTCTTGTCGTGCACCGCCTTGAGCTGTGCGATCGACACGCGCGTGTAGACCTCCGTCGTGCTCAGGTCCGCGTGCCCGAGCAGCGCCTGGATGTAGCGGATGTCGGCGCCGTTCTCCAGCATGTGCGTGGCGCACGCGTGACGCAGCAGGTGGCACGCGGCGTTGGGGTGCACGTCGGCGAAGCGCTCGAGGTTGGCGCGGCCGATCGCGTTGCGCACGATCACGCTGAGCTGCTTGGGCTGCATGCCTTCGCCGTGCCTGGCCAGGAACAGCGCGCCGTCGTCGTCGACGTCCACGAGCTCGGGACGCACGTGGAACAGGTACTTCTCGACCCACCGGCACGCTCGCTCGCCGATCGGCACCACACGGTCCTTGCCGCCCTTGCCTTGCCGGACGAAGACGGTGCCGCGGTTGAGATCCACATCATCGACGCGCAGGCTTGTGAGCTCGCTCCGGCGCATGCCGGTGCTGTAGAGCGTTTCGAGCATCGCGCGGTCGCGCAAGCCCAGTGCGTCGGTGGTGTCGCACGCGTTGATGACCTGCTCGACCTCGGCGACACTGAGGATGTGCCTCGGCAATCGCTGCTGCTGCCGCGGCAGTTCGAGTTCGCTCGCCGGGTTGTAGAGCAGGTGGTGCTGTCTGGCCATCCACTGGAAGAAGGCGCGCACCGAGATCAACCGCTTGCCCTGCGTCGTGAACGACAGCGGCGCGCCGTCGGTCTTCCTGCGGTACACGAACACGTGCTGCCGGTAGCGCTCGAGGATCGCGCGCGTGACTTCGTCGGGCCGGCGGATGCTGCGCTCCTCGCACCAGTCGATGAAGTAGCCGACCTCGATGCGCCGGGCCTTGACCGTCATCGACGAGAACTGTCGTGCCGCGGTCCAGTCGAGGAACTCGACGAGGTAGCCGTGGAAGCCGCCAGGCAGTTCGGGGTCGCCGGCGATGCGCAGGCGACCTGGCTTCTTGCCCGGGCGGCCGGTCATGGCCGCAGGTCAGCGGCTAAGGATGGAACTACGTACGACGGGTTCTTGCCGTTGGGACGCAGGACGCGCGTTTGCGCGTCGTCGTCGGCTTCATCGGCGGCAAGCCGCGCCAGTGCTTGCGCTGCGGCCGTTTGACTGGCCCGCAAGGGGGCCGCAACCGGCCCGCTATCGACCCGCAACCGCCCCGCGACTTCGGGTTGTTGCCCCCGCGACTTCGTCATCGTAGGCACGGCTTCGATGCTCGCGGCGTCGATCAGCCCCGACAGGTGCACGGCGGTGGCCACGTCGCCGTCGAAGATGAGTTCGTAGGCGAAGCGGCCGCCGGCGCCTTCGCGATGCGCGAGCAGGTATTCCAGGCTGACCAGACGCTCCAGGTGCACGCGCAGCTGCGTGTCGCCCCAGCCGGTGAGCGCACGCACGTCCTTGCGCGTGAAGCGCACCTGCGCCTGCGTGGTCGCCTGCACGCGCATGCGCTCGTGCACGTGATCGGCGATTGCAGCGAGCAAGCGCCGCGTCTGCGGCGGCAGCTCGTCGAGGCTGCGGCCGAGCACCTCGTGCGCAATGGCATTGGCCTGCGCGATGTCGTCGGCCGTCACCTCGACGTACTCGACGGCCTGGCCGGCATCGAGCATCGTCCTCACCGGCCGCTGATGCTGGTTCAGCAGCGCGATCGTGTCGATGAGGGTCAGGTACTTCTCGTGATCGCGCCGCGTGCGGGTCTTGTCGGAGAGGAACGTGAGACGATCGGCATACGGGTTCACCACCGCGAGCGGGCGCAGCAGGCGCTGCGCGTTCTGGTGCAGCTTCACAAGGCGCGTCTTGTCCTGCTTGGCGCGCAAGCCGTCGAACGTTCGCTTCAGCCGCTGCAGTCGATGGATCGCCTCGGTCTGCTCGCGGCCTTCGTCGACGCTGAGCACGAGACACCGGTTCAGCAGTTCCTCGTCGATCTCGATGGCGGTGGTGGTCAGGAAGATCATCACTGGACCTTCGACGCGGTACTCCTGCGTCACCAGGTTGCCCGTCGTCGCGTCCTTGCCGGTGCTGGCGATCGTCAGCTCGCCCTCGCTCTGCAGTAGCTTCAAGGCGTAGCTCGCACGGCTGGCGCCTTCTTCCTCGGCGATCGCTAGGATCTTGTGCTTGAGGTTCGTTTCGCCCATGTAGAACAGGCTCTGCCCGGTCATCGCGCTGTACTTGATGCGCTCTTCCTCGGGGACGAAGGCGAGCACCGCGTCCATCAGCGAGCTCTTGCCGGCCGCGGTCGATGACTGCACGACGATGGCCAGCGGCGCGTCGAGCTTGCGGCTCGTCGCAGCGAGGTAGCCGACGAGCTTGTTGGTGCTTTCGCCAACGAGGCCGCAGGCGTCGAAGTCGGCGACGATGCGCGTGAGCAGCTCCGGTGCGCGTAGCAGCGCGAGCGCTTCGGCTTCTTCGGCCTCGCTCATCGCCGGCACCTCGGGCTCACGCGTCAGCGCGCTCCTGATGCGCTCGGCCTGCAGCGCCTCGAGCTTCATCAGCACGCGGCCGAGGTCGAGCTTGATCACGTCTTCGCGGCAAGCGAGTTCCTTAGCCGCTTGGCCGATGTAGTGTGCGCGCGCACGCGCCGCGTAGAGGTCGAAGCTGTCGACGTGGTACTGCTCGCCGCGACTGACGAGCACGTTGACCTTGAGCACCTCGGCGCTCAGGTTCTTGGCCAGGCCGCGCACGCGCCAGCGCCGATCGCCGAAGCTCAGCACGGTTTCGTCGTCGGTGACCTCGGCGACGATGTCGGCGCTCGGTGCAGTCGCCAGCGCAGCAGCAGGAGCAGCGGCTAAGCAAGGAGTCTCGATCGGTGGCGCAATCTCGGTCGGCAATGGCACATCCTCGACGCGCTGGCCAGGTGCCTCGCTCGGCGCCGTGCCCTTGCCGAGCCACACCGCCTTGCGGATCAACAGGCCCAGCGACTTGTCCGCCGGCGTCACCTTGCACGCGTACTCGTTGGCGTCCATCGCCTTGGGGAACTGCACGCGGTAGCACTCCAGGCCTGCGGCCATCAAGCGCTCAGCGACCTTTTCTGCGCCGCGCTCGCCGGCGTCGTCGCGGTCGAAGGCGATCAGCACGCGCTTGACCCCGCAGCGCGCGAAGACAGCCAGGTGATCGTCGGTGAGTCCCTCGACGCCGTACGCGGCCGTGACGTTGCGGTAGCCCGCGCACCAGAACGTCATCGCATCGATCAGCGCCTCGGTGAGGATCACTTCGGCCTGGCCAGCGAGACCGCGCTCGTTCCACACGCCGCGGTGCGGACCCGGCAAGTACAGATGCAGCGGCGGGTTCACGCCCTCGGTGATCTTGCGGCCGTAAACCTCGGCGACGTGGCCCTGCTCGTCGAACACCGGCACGACGAGACAGCCGTTAAA
>PNKF01000196.1 GCA_013822285.1 Gemmatimonas sp. | reverse complement strand
ACGGAGGAAGACCAGGAGCCGGCGGTAGAGGCGCATCAGGCCTGGGCCGGGGTCAGGAATCGCAAACGTGACATTGCTCGAAAACTAGCCCCTTCCGAGGGCGGGGCGAGAGCGGCAAGTTGGGCACATGGCTGAGCCGTCGACTCCGTTTGCCCCGCCACGGGCGCTGTTTCCGTTTCCTGGGCTGGTGGCCGCGGCGTCGCGCGCCGCGCTGGGCGGACCGCGCGAGGCACTGATGGGGGCGCTGATGGTGATGCGACTGGCGCATGGCATGCGCTTGCCGCATCCGCTGACGATCGACGCGCGACGGCTCCGGGCCGAGCAAGCCAAGGGCTGGCTGACCGCGGTGAATCTCCCGCCCAAGACCCGCACGGCGGTGCAGCGGGGCCTGGCGGCGAGCGCGCAGGGAGACCGGACGGTCATGGCCGAGGTGTTGCTCGCCGTGATGGACGTCACGGCGCCGCACTTGGATCGGGTGGCACGTTCTGAGCTCCAGCGTCTGGCGGAAGCCCTCCGCCAGGACGCCGTCGTGCTTGCCGCGCCGGGTGACTGAGCCGTAAGATTGGCTGTTCGACCCTTTCCTTATTTACAGAGACTCACCTGCGGCCGAACGACATCTCTCCGATCTCTCGCGTGATGAAGCGCGTCGACCTCGCCTCCGACGGGCAACCGTCCGGGGACACGGTCGCGACGGGCTTCGCCAGCGTGGACCGTTGGCTGGGCGGTGGCATCCGTCGCGGCGACTTGGTCGTGCTCGGCGGCGACGTGGGCAGCGGCAAGTCGGCCTTGGCGTTGGCGATGGCCCTGCGCATGGCCCAGGCGGGTCACGACGTCGCGTTCCTGACCGGTGAGATGACGCCGGAGCGCGTGATGGAGCGCGCGCTGGCGGTGGAAGGTCGGGTGCGCGTGGACGAACTGCGCAGCGGCAAGCTCGACGACCTGGCGCGTGCGGGTGTCGGCGCGGCGGCCGTGCGACTGCGCGACCGGCCTCCGCGGGTGGAGCCGTTGCCCTCGGCGTCGTTGGACGCGATGCGCGCGCGCATCCGCGAGCTCGACTGCCAGGTGGTGCTGATTGATTCGCTGCAATCGTTGGCGCTGGGCAGCGGCCCGCAGGACGAACAGTTGGCCAGCGCGGTGCGCTCGTTGAAGGCCGCCGCGCTGGACATGGACGTCACGGTGCTGGTGACGGCGCAGTTGCCGCGCTGGGAGCGCGCCCGACAGGATCCGCGCCCGACGCTCGAGGATTTCGGCGCGCTCGGCGCGGTGAAGGAGCACGCGGACGTGGTGCTCGCGATCTACCGCGAGGAGATGTACACGCCGGGGTACGGCGTGGAGGGCGCGACGGAGTTGTTGGTCCGCAAGAACCGAAACGGGACGACGGGTTACGTCGACCTGTATTTCTACAAGCAGTGGTTGCGCTTCGAAGACATGCTGGACCCTGACCGCTAGGAGTTGGCGATGCGTGGAATGCACCGATTGTTCCTTCTCGCGCTGCTGGTTGGCGCTGCGACGCCGTTGGCGGCGCAGCGCGACCCGATTGCGCGTCTCGAGGCCACACGCGCGGCGAATCCGCGCAACGTGGCGGCGCTGCGCGCACTGGGCGTGGCCTACTTCAAGGCGAATCGCTTTGGCGAGGCCCGCACGGTGCTCGACCAAGCGCGCGGCCTGGATCCGCGCGACGGCGTGAGCGCGCTGTACGCGGGCATGGCGGCCGAGCGGCTCGAAGACTTTGCCGGCGCGAAGAACGCCTACAACGAGTACCTGCGCGTGGGCCGCTCGCGGCGCACCCGTACGCAGATCCAGCAGCGCCTGGTCGTGCTGGCGCGCGCCGAAGTGGTCGCGGCGGCGAAGCAGGCGGTGGCAAACGAAGCCACGCTCTCGCAGACGCCGGGCGACCGCCGTACGATCGCGGTGCCGCCGTTCAAGTTCTCCGGGCCCGAGGCGGAGACCTACGCGCCGCTCGAGCGCGGTTTTGCCGAACTGATGATCACCGACCTCAGCCGTTCGTCGCAGCTGACGGTGGTGGAGCGCGATCGCATGCAGGCGATCGCCGACGAAATCCGCCTCGGCGCATCGGACCGCGTGGACGCGGCGTCGGCGGTGCGCGCCGGCAAGCTGATGCGCGCCGGACGTCTCGTGAACGGCTCGATGGTGCAGTCGGGCTCGGGCTTGGTGATCGAGTCCAACGTGATCGACGTGAACACGGGCGCCTTGGCTGCGCCGGTCTCGGTGACGAACCAGCTCGACAATCTCTTCGCGATGCAGAAGCAGCTGGTGTTCCAGGTGTTCACGCAGTTGGGCGTGACGCTGACGCCTGCGGAGCGGCAGTTGGTGGACCGCCAGGCGACGACGAACCTGAATGCCTTCCTCGCCTACAGCCGCGGCCTGCTGGCGGCGGATGACGGACGCTTCGAGGACGCCTCGCGCTACTTCCAAGAGGCGCGGTCGCTGGATCCGGGCTTCGGCGCGGCGGCGACGCGCTTCAACGCAGCGCAGGCGGCCGTCCAGGGCGCACAGGTGAGCTCGGCGTCGCTGGAGTCGGGCCTCACGGGCGCCGAGAGCCAGGTGGTGAGCAGCGCCGAGCAGGGCGCGGTATCGACCACGGCCCCGACCAACACGCTGAATGCCGTGACGCAGAACGTGAACCCGCCGTCGGTGACGCCGATCGCCAACACGGGCCCCGCCACGAATCCGAATCCTCCGGCGCGCGACCCCGCGAGCAACGGCTCTGGCACTGACCAGCCGGCGCCCACGACGGGCACCGTGACCATCATCATCCGCCGGCCCTAACCGATGTCATTCTCCATCCGGCCGCTCGCGGTCGCAGTCGTCGCGGCGCTCGTCAGCACGCAGCCGCTTGAGGCCCAGCTCAGCAGTGCCTCGGTGCTCGGGGCGCCGACCTACACATCGCTGACCTTCGGCTCGGGCGCGGCGGCGCGCTCGGTCTCGCAGATGGCGATGCCGCTGGTCGTGATCCTGCCCTTCGGCGAGAAGTTCTCGATGGACGTTTCGACGGCCTTCGCGTCGTCAACGGTGAAGGCCGACGACTCGACGACCAGCGAAATCAGCGGGCTCACCGACACGCAGATCCGCGCGAACCTGCGCGTGGGCTCGGACAACCTGCTGTTCACCGTCGGCGTCAACCTGCCGACGGGCCAATACTCGGTGCCGGCGAATCAGCAGGAGGCCGCGGGCCAGATCGGCAATGACTTCCTGTTCTATCCGATCTCGTCGATGGGCAACGGCCTCGCGATGACGGGCGGCCTGGCCTACGCGCGGCCGTTCGGCAATTGGAACCTGGGCGTCGGTGGCAGTGCGAGAAAGTCGACGGAGTTCGCGGCCTTCGAGGTCGCCTCGTCGGATTTCCGCTTCACGCCGGCCGATGAGTATCGCGTGTCGCTGAACGCGGATCGTCCGGTTGGCGACGGCGCGCTGTCGTTCGGCGTCACGTATTCGGCCTTCGGCGAAGACATCGCCGACACGACGACCTACAGCACCGGCGACCGCATCATCGCCACGGCGGGCTGGACGCGCCCCGTGAAGGGCAGCGACCTGTTCCTCAGCGCCTGGAACCTGTATCGCTTGGAAGGCGAGGTGCTCGGCGACGACGCCCCGGCCGAGAACGTGTTCAATGTCTCTGCCTCGCTGAGCGTTCCGCTGCGCGAGCTGTTGATCCAACCGAATGTCGAGACGCGTCTGTGGCAGGTCGGTGGCGTGAAGGCGGGTAACCTCACGACGCTCGGGCTGCGGCTGCGCATCCCGCTCGGATCGCTGGGACTCTTCCCCTCGGCCGGCTACAGCATCGGCACGCTGTACAGCACGGCGGATGGCACGGGAACTGACGTGAGCGGCATCCGCGCGAGCATCACGCTGCGCTACAACTAGTCCGCCGGATTGGAGGCGACAGACCGACGGCCGCGGGGGGACAAGTCCTCCCGCGGCCGTTAGATTTCGGGGCGTCGATCTCGCTGCCACGCCGCAGCGGATTCGTTCTCCGTTCCCCGTTTTCGATCCGACCATGGCTGGCCACAGTAAGTGGAAGCAGATCAAGCACTACAAAGCAGCCACCGACAAGAAGCGCGGTGCGCTGTTCACCAAGCTGCTGCGCGAAATCACGGTGTCGGCGAAGGCCGGCGGCGGCGACCCTGACGGCAACCCGCGTCTGCGCACGGCAATCGAAAACGCAAAGGCGCAGTCCTGCCCCAAGGAGAACATCGAGCGCGCCATCAAGAAGGGCACCGGCGAACTCGAGGGCGTGGAGTACCAGGAAGTGCTCTACGAAGCCTACGG
>PNKF01000195.1 GCA_013822285.1 Gemmatimonas sp. | reverse complement strand
GGCGGCGAGAAGCGGCTGAGCGGTGCCGTCGAGACCTTCACGTTCGACACGGGTATCCTCGACTCGATCTTCAAGCAGTTGGAGCCCGCCACGGCGGAGGCGGCGGCGACGGCGGCAGCGCCGGACGGCGATCCCTTCGCGCTGGCCGAGGATTATCTCTCGAAGGGTCTCGTGGACCGCGCGATGTCGGAGATCCGCCGCGCGATGCAGCGCGGGGCCGACGGCGCGCGCGGCAACGTGCTGCTGGGCGAGGCCTTCGGGCGACAGGGCGCTTGGGGTGATGCGCTGGAGCGCTTCGAAGCGGCACGCTACGCGCGCGCCGACTACGCGGAAGCGCTGCGCGGTGAGACGCAGGCGCTGCTCATGCTCGGCCGCGGCGCCGAGGCCGCGGTGCCGGCGCAGCAACTGCTGGCCCTGCTGCCCGATGACGTCGATGCGTTGCTGCTCATCTCGACGGCGCGCTTCGAGAGCGGCGATCCCGAAGGGGCGCTGGAGGTCTTGGATCAGGCACGCCGCAGCGACCCGAAGCGCGCCGAAGTGCAGCGCGGCATCGGCAACGTCCTGCGGGCGATGGGTAACATCGATGCGGCGATCGCGGCGTATCGGCATGCCTTGGCGATCGACGCGGATTTTGCGGCGGTGCGCTACGACCTGGCGCAGCTGTTGGTGGCCCGCGGCGACTTCCTTGAAGCGGAGCGCGAACTCGTCGCCGCGCTCGACACCGTGCCGACGTATGCCGACGCGACGCTGGCGTTGGCCGATCTGCATCGGCAGCGCGGCATGCCGGCCAAGGCGCTGGGCCTGCTCGTGGAGTTCCTGGAGCAGGATCCGTACAGCTTCGATGGGCTCGTCGCCCTCGGGGAATTGCTGTTCGAGATGGAACGGCCTGACGACGCGGCCTTCGCCTTCCAGCGCGTGTTGCGCTTCGATCCCTCGCATGTGGGGGCGGTGTTCCATCAGGGCGTCTTGCTCTCGCGGCAGGAGCGGTATCGCGAGGCCTTGGCCTGCTTCCGGCGCGTGGCCGAACTCGACCCGCAGGGCGAGTTCGCGCGTCGGGCGTTCCGCGAGGCGCGGGCGATCTCGCTGCGCCTCGACGGGGAGGACGCCTGATGGCGATCGAAGGCCCACTCCGCGAACTCGGCATCCACGACGTCTTCCAGCTGCTCGACTTGAGCCGGAAGACCGGTACGCTCACCGTCGTCTCGCAGCTGCGCGACAACGAGGGCGTGGTGCTGTTCGAGAACGGCAAGGTGATCTCGGCGAGCATCAAGTCGAACCCGCATCGCATCGGCGACCTGTTGGTGCGCTCGGGGCGGCTGACGGATGCCGACCTGGCGATGGTGCGCGAGGCGCAGGCGAAGGGCGATCGGCGTCGCTTCGGCGAGATCCTCGTCGCGCTGAACCTCGTGACCTCGCGCGAGATGGAACGGCAGATGCGCCTGCAGGTCGAGGCGGTGGTATTCGAGCTGATGTCGTGGTCGGAGGGACACTTCCGCTTCACCGAGGGGTTGTCGGAGGACGCCCTGCGCGACGCGTCGGCGCCGCTAGGCACGGAGTCGCTGCTGATGGAAGGCGCGCGTCGCATCGACGAGTGGTCGCGGATCGCGGATCGCGTGCCGAATCTCTCGGTGATTCCGGATCTCGCGCCCGGCGATGCGGACCATCCCGCCTTGCTCGACCTGTTGCCACAAGAGTGGAAGGTGCTGGCGATGATCGACGGCCAGACCGACCTGCGCAGCATCGCGGCGACCTTGTCGATGAGCGAGTTCGACGTGGCGCGCGTGGTGTATGGCCTGGTGAGCACGGGCGTGGTGATCCTGCGCCAGCCGACGCGCAGCTCGGTGCCGGTGGCGCTGCCGAGTGAGCCGCGGAAGCCGTCGCACCGCACGCCGATGGGTGCGCCGCCGAGCGCGCTGCGCCGTGGGGCAGAGTTGTTCCGCTCGGGCAAGCTCGAGGATGGCATCGCGACCTGGAGCGCGTTCATCGAGAGCACGCCGACGTATCCGTCGGCGCCGGCGCTGCGTGACGCGGTGGTGGGCGCGACCAAGCTCGTGGAAGTGCTCGACCGTGAGGTGCCGCGTGAGCGCTGATATCCGCGCGATGAGCGAGCAGCTGGCGGCGGATCCGTCGAGCTTGATCTTCCTGCCCTTGGCCGAGCAACTGCTGGGCCGCGGGGATCTCGCGCATGCCTCGCGCGTGGCACGGAAGGGCGCCGAGCGGCACGCACACCGCGCGGACGTCCACGATCTCGTGGCGCGCATCGCCTTGGCGCAGGGCGATGAATCGACGGCGGAGCGTGCTTGGCGGCAGTCGCTGAGCATCGCGCCGGAGTTCGGGGCGGCGCACCGCGGGCTGGGCTTCCTGTGCTATCGCCAAGGCCGCTGGAGTGAAGCGGAGGCACACCTCGGCACCGCGCGCTCGGCCACGCCGGGCGATCCTGCGCTTGAAGCGGCCTGGGAAGCGCTGCACGTGGCGCGCGCGGAGGCGGAAGCGGCGCCTGCGGCACCGGCCGTCGCGCACACGCCTGGACAGATCTTCGACGAAGCACTGGGCGACAGCGGACAGGTGGCGCTGCTGCTCGATCGTGATGGGCTGGTGGTGGCGGGGCAGTACCTCACGGCCGAGGGCGAAGACCTCGGCGCATTGATCGGCGCGCACCTGAGCGGTGTGGGCGACGAAGCGACTCGTGCCATGCGGCACTTCGGGCTCGGCGCCTGGACGCGCATCGCGTTGGAGACCGAGGCCGCGACCGTGGTGATGGCGCCGACGGATGACGGCGTGACCTTGGTGGCGGCGCCGCGTGAGGTGCCCTTGGGTTTGGTGCGTCGCACGCTGGAACAGTGCGCGACCGTGGCGCGGCAGTGGCTGGGAGGCGCGGCATGAGTGCCTTCGCAAGCGCGCTCGCCGCGGTCACGCGTCATCGTGGCGTGATGGCCTGTCTGGTGGTGGCCGAGGAAGACGGCATCGTCATCGACGGTAGCGCGCAGGTCGGCGTGGACACGGCGGCATTCGCGGCGTTGACCGCGTCGCTGTATCGCAAGGCGTCTCGCGCCTCGGGCAGTGCGGGCTTCGGGCAGACGAGCTTCTGTGAGCTGGAAGCCGAGCGCGGACGCGTCTTGGCCGCGGGCCGCAACGGCATCGTGCTCGTCGCGGTGGCGGAGTCGCGGGCGAATCTCGGGTTGCTGCGCGTCGAACTGCTGAAAGCGGCGGGTGGCCTGTGATCCGGCACTCCGTGACGATCGGTTGGGCCGACGCACCGCTGAAGCGCTTTGTGGACGACGCGCGCCTCGAGCTCGCCGTGTTGCTGCACACCAGCGGGCAGGTGCTCGCCCAGGTGGGCTTCCAGCGCAGCCTCGACGTGCAGACGGCCTGCGCCCTGTCGGCGGCGATCAACGCCTCGGCGGAGCATCTCGGCGGCATGCTCGATGGCAAGCCGTTCACCGGCCTCCACTATGCCGGTAAAGCGCGGCAGATTTATCTCGGGCAGGTGCCCACGAAGGACAGTCGCCTGCTCGTGCTCGCCGTGTTCGACACGGAGAGCTCGCTGGGCATCGTGCAGCTGTACCTGAAGGAACTGTACGCGAACGTCGCGGCCGCAGCGCCCGCGTTGGAGGACTCGTCGCCGGCCTTGGCGGAGAACTTCGAGGCGGACCTCAACCGCAACCTCGCCCAGCTGTTCGGGAGGCCCTGATGCGCTCGTCCCTCCGTCATCGCGAGACCGCCCTGTGAGCCTCGTCAACTACGCCACGCGCGAGATCACCTGCAAGATCGTCTACTACGGACCGGGTCGGTCCGGGAAGACGACCAATCTGCATTACATCCACGGCCAGGTGCCGACGGATCGGAAGGGGCAGATGGTGTCGTTGGCGACGCAGACGGATCGCACGCTGTTCTTCGACTTCCTGCCGATCGACCTCGGGACGATCTCCGGATTCACGACGCGCTTCCAGCTCTACACGGTGCCGGGCCAGGTGTACTACCAGACGACCCGCAAGCTCGTGCTGCAGGGTGCCGACGGCGTGGTGTTCGTGGCGGATTCGCAGTCTCGGCAGCTGCAGGAGAACATCGAGAGCTTCCAGGACCTGCACGCGAATCTCGCCGAGCAGGGCGTGAATGCGCGGCAGATGCCGATGGTGATCCAGTACAACAAGATCGATTTGCCGGACGAGCTGCGCACCCCGGTGCCGGAGCTCGAGGAGCAGATCAACTTCCGCGGCATCCCGTCGTTCACCGCCGACGCGCTGCATGGGCCCGGTGTGTTCGAGACGTTGCGCGGCATCTCCGAGCAGGTGCTGCGT
>PNKF01000194.1 GCA_013822285.1 Gemmatimonas sp. | reverse complement strand
GTTAAGACGAAAGAGGCCGCCTTCGGGCGGCCTCTTTTGCGTTCCGCTAGCTCAGCTGCCCTGCGTCGCGCGCAGCACCGACGGCGGCACATCCTCCGGCAACTGCACTTCGCCGTAGGTCTTGGCCAGCAGGGCGCTCGCCTCCGTCGCATAGCGCTCCAGCAGCTCGATGGCGTACGCCAGCGGCGCACCCGCGGTGCGTGCGCCGTCGCTCGCAAACGCAAGCAGGCAGCGCCCCAGCGCATCGGCAGCTGTGATCGGCCCCGAGCGCAGATGCAGGGCTTCGCGGTACGCGAGCAGGCGCTCGTTGAACTGCGCCGTCGCGAGATCGCGGCGATCCTCGGCGATGCGCGGATCGCGGTCGAGCATCACGCCGATCGCCTGCGCCAGTTCCGCGGCCGTCCGGTCGTCGAGGGCGTCGCGCTGTGCGAGGAGCAGGCCGATCGCCGCGCGCGCATAGCGCAGCTCCCAACGAGCATGGTCTTCGTCGCCACCTGCCGCCGCGTCCGCCAGCCAGGCGACATCCGTCGCCTCGGGCTCCCGCCCCAGCCCTTCCGCCACGAGCTTCGCCCGGCGAACCCGCTCACGCGCCGCACGCCACGCCGCCGTGAAGGGGAGTTCCATGTCTCAGGCCTGCAGGACGGGAAGACCGACCTTCTGCCGCACTTCGGGCTCGGCGAACAGCAGGTCGGAGAGGCGCACCGAGTCCAGGACCTCGTCAATGCGCTTCTGCAGCATCACCCACACGGGACGGATGCTGCAATCGCAGGAGTTCGCACAACGCTCTGAGTCCAGCGGGTGCGTCTCGCAGTGCAGGTCGAAGGTCACGAGCTCGGCGGCCGCGATGATCTCACGCACGGTGATCTCTTCGGCGGGCCGGGCCAGCGCATAGCCGCCCTTGGCACCCCGCGTGCTCTGGACGATGCCCGCCCGGCGCAGACGGAGGAGAATCTGCTCGACGTAATCGCCCGGCAGGCGCTCCTTCGCGGCGACGTCACGCCCGGTCACCGGGCCCTCGGCCGTGCGGCGCGCGAGGTGCAGCGCGCAGATGACACCGTATTCGGCCCAGGTGGTGATTCGCATGGTCGAAAGATGGCCCCGCCGCGCTATCGGGACAAGCGTTGTCGGTTACCCGTCCTGTCCGGGAACACCGGGTTCCGTCATCCGCGTGAGGTCGAGCAGGCGCTCCGCCTCCTCCGCAGACAGCACGCCTTCTCGCACCACGAGGCTGCGAATCGACTCCCCCGACTCCACGGAGCGCTTGGTGAGCGCCGCGGCTTCGGCGTAGCCGATCCTTGGCGCGAGGGCGGTCGCGAGGGCCGCCGAGCGCTCCACCCAATACGACAGCATCGCGGGGTTCGGCTGCATCTCGCGAACCGTCTTCGCCTCGAGGACCGCGGCCGCGTTGCCGAGGATGCGCACGGCACTCAGCACATTGTGCGCGATGACCGGCATCATGACGTTGAGCTCAAGCTGCCCCTGCTCCGCCGCGGCGCTCACCGTCGCGTCGTGCCCCATCACTTGGAACACGACCTGGTTGACCATTTCCGGAATGCTCGGATTCACCTTCCCGGGCATGATGCTCGATCCCGGCTGCACCGCCGGGAGCCGAAGTTCGTCGAGCCCGGTGCGCGGCCCCGAGGCCATCAGGCGCAGGTCGCTGGCGATCTTGCCGAGGTCGATCGCCAGTACGCGCCACGCGGCGCTGACGGCCGCGACGTCGCCCATGCTCTGCATGAGCTGCACGCGATCCGCGCCCTCGCGCAGCGGCAGGTCCGTGAGTCGGGTGAGCTCGACGACCATCCGCGCGGGATACACGGGTTCCGCATTCACCCCGGTACCGACGGCGGTGCCACCGATGCCGAGGTCGAGCAGATAATCCGCCGACTCGCGCACGCGGCGAGCACCGCGCTCCAGCGAGCCGGCCCAGGCGGCGACCTCTTGTCCGAGCCGAATCGGCATCGCGTCCTGCAGGTGCGTGCGGCCGGCCTTCACGTAATCATCGAACTCAAGCGCGCGCACGCGCAGCGTGGCGGCGAGCGCATCGATGGACTGCAGCGCCAACCGCAGGCGGTCGAGCGTCGCGAGCCGGATCGCCGTGGGGATCACGTCATTGGTGGACTGCGCCATGTTGACGTGATCGTTCGGATGCACCGCTCCGCCATCGAGCGCGCGCGTCGCCAAGGTCGCCAAGACCTCGTTGACGTTCATGTTCAGCGAGGTGCCGGCGCCCGCCTGGAAGACGTCGACGACGAACTGGTCGCGATGCGCGCCACCGAGCACGGCATCGGCCGCCGCGATGATGGCGTCGGCGCGCGCGGCATCGAGCCGTCCGGTGCCCTTATGCACGGACGCCGCCGCGCGCTTGATGCGCACGACGGCGTCGATGAACACGGGATCGGGCCGCAGCCCCGAGATCGGGAAGTTCGCGACGGCGCGCGCCGTCTGCGCGCCGTAGAGTGCATCCGCTGGCACCTCGACGGTGCCAAGCGGGTCGCGCTCACGACGCGTCGGGCCGGTCATGGCGCGTCCGAGAGCGCCTTCAGCGGGTACTCGTACAGCGAACGCACCCGCGTGCGCGTCAGGTCGTCGAACTCCACGATGCGCTCGCGACTGCGCATGAACACGTATTCCCGCGTGGCCGGCACCGACTCGCCCCAGCCATTCGCCAACGACGGCGGAATGGTACCCGTGCCGTCATCTTCAAACGCGCAGGCAATCTCGAGGTCAGGCCGGGTCGACCCCGGCGTCGAGTTGTAGCGCAGGGAAACGACCATGACGGAACCCGGAGCCGGCGCGGGCTGCCACGTCACGTTCATCGGCTCATTGGGGACCCACGTCGGCAGCGTGTCGGCCGTGAACGGCTCGGCCAGGCGCGCCCGGATCGTCATCGGCTCGAAGCCACCCGTGGCGCCAGGAATGTTGACGGTGACGGAATCGCCCGACACGAAATCGAGGTATGCCCCCGCCGGGAAGTTGTAGATGGGATACACGGCCAAGGGCGCCGCCACCGCGACTTCCGAGAATCCGCCGACGGCAAAGCCGACGTTCGCGCCGGCACTGATCGTCTGGCCGGCGTTGTCGCTGGCCACCGGCGGCGTGTACGCATACAGCGCGCAGGGCTGCGGCGCGGCCGGGAACAACTGCAGGCCCCCGATGCGATAGAACACGCCACGGGCCCGGACGACCGGCGTTCCGCCGTTGCTGTACGCACGGACGTCGACCAACCCGATGCGCTCGCGGATGGGTTCGTTGCTGTCGAGACAGGCGCTGAGGGCGAGAACCAGCGGTGCCGCTAAGAAAATCGCTCGCATTGTGGTCGGAAAGTCAGAGGTCGTGAAGCAGGGGGCCGAGGCCCAGTTTCAATACTACACCGCAGCGGGCGCCGTCACACCGGACGGCGTTCAGGCTTTGCGCAGGCGGGCGGTGCCGTTGAGGAACGGGTTCCCCAGACGCTCGTGGCCGATGGTCGTGCGGGGCCCGTGGCCGGGATGCACCACCACGGCATCGTCGAGCGTCAGCAGACGCTGCAGCGACCGTTCGAGCGCCGCCGGGTCGCAGAGCGGCAAGTCCACACGGCCCACCGAGCCCGCAAAGAGGACATCGCCGCTGAAGCAGTGCGTCGTCGAGACGAACGCCACGTGGCCCGGGGCGTGCCCCGGGAGGTGCCACACGGCGAAGCTCTCCCCTGCGAAGCTGAGGACATCGCCCTCGGCGAGCGCGTGATCCGGCGCGGGCGGTGCATCGAACGGCAGTCCGTACCCCGCCGCGATGCGCGGCGCATGTTCCCACAGCGGCGCGTCGAGCGGATGCGCGTACACCGGGACCTCGGGCCACAACGCCTTCAGGCCCGCGACGCCGCCGATGTGGTCGATGTGTCCGTGCGTGATCCAGATGGCGCGGAGCCGTGCACCGAGCCGCTCGAGCTCCGCCGCCAGCCTGCGTGGCTCGGCGCCAGGATCGACCAGCACGACCTCGCGCGCCGTTTCATCGTGCAGGAACCAGGTGTTCTCCTGGAACGCACCGACGGTGAGCGCGTCAACGCGCATCAGGCCGTCGGAATGAGCATCGGCACGGGGGCTGGCGTCGGCTGGCCGTTCTTGCGCGCGGTCAGGAACTTTTCGACCGCAATCGCCGCCGTCGTCGCATCACCCACGGCCGTGGTCACCTGCCGCGTCAGCTGCGCGCGCACGTCACCCGCCGCATAGAGGCCCGGCACCGAGGTCTGCATGTTCGCATCGGTGATCAAGTAGCCCGCGCTGTCGTGCTGGACGTGTTCCTTGATCATGCCCGTATTGGGCGTGAA
>PNKF01000193.1 GCA_013822285.1 Gemmatimonas sp. | reverse complement strand
CCTCGTGAACGTCGTGCGCAACGATCCGGACCATACGACGCGCAGCGAAGCCGTGTTCTGGCTCTCGCAGGTGAACACGGAGCGTTCGGTCACGGTGCTCGAAGAGATCCTCAAGGGCACGCCGGACGAAGAACTGCAGAAGCGCGCGATCTTCGCGCTGTCGCAGGCGAATGCCCCGCGTGCCGGCGAGATCCTGCGCGATTTCGCGGCGCGTCGCGACGTCAACACCGAGCTGCGTGGCGAGGCCATCTTCTGGATCGGCCAGCGCGGCCGCGGCGAGCACTCGGCCTTCCTGCGCGAGCTCTTCCCCTCGCTCGACAACGACGAGCTGCGCGACAAGGCGATCTTCAGCGTGGCGCAGCGTCGCTCGCCCGAGAATGCCGCGTGGTTGCTGGAGCGCGCGAAGGATCGCCAGCTCTCGGCGCAGATCCGCAAGTCGGCGCTGTTCTGGGCCAGCCAGAGCGGTGGCGCGACGGTCGCCGACCTCGGGCAGATCTACGATTCGAGCAAGGATGACGCCGAGCTGCGCGGGCAGGTGATCTTCGCGCTGTCGCAGCGGCGCAACGATACGGCGGCGGTCGACAAGCTGCTCGTGATCGCGCGTACCGAGGAAGACCGTGAGCTGCGGCGCCAGGCCTTGTTCTGGTTGGGGCAGAGCCGCGATCCGCGGGCAGCGGCCGCGTTGGAAGAGATCATCAACAAGCCGATGTAGGTGGAACGGTGAATGGTGAACGGTGAAGGGTAGCGCTCACCATTTGCCATTCACCCTTCACCGTTCATCCTTCACCATTCACCCTCCGCCCTCAATGCGTCTCCTCGCCCTCGTCCTCGGCGTCAGCACGTCCCTCGGCGCACAGGATCTCGCCGCGCGCGTCGCGGCGGTCGGCAACGGCACGGTGCGCCTGCAGTTCGCGGCCGACAGCGGCGTCTGCGGCAACGGTCGCGGCAACATCAGCATCCGCCGCGAGGATGGTCGGGCGACCATCAGCGGCGACAACATCAACGTGAGCCGCACCCGTGCCGCCGAGTGGGAGGACGATTGCGAGACGGGCCCGGTGCGTCTCGCGCTGGACGTGACGAATCGTCGCGTGATAGCCGTGCGGAGCTACGTTGGCGGGCGTTGGCGCACGGAGGCGAATCTCGACTTGGGCGACGTCTCGGCGACTGCCGCGCGCGACTACCTCATGCAGCTGGTCGCGTCGGCCGAGGCCCGCGTGGCGAAGGATGCGATCTTTCCGGCGTTGATCGCCGAAGGGCCGTCGCCGGATGCTGCGTTGGTGGCGGTGGCCAAGGACGAGCATCGTCCGCGGGATGTGCGCTCGAGCGCGACGTTCTGGCTCTCGCAGTCGGCGGGTGACCGTGCCGCGGCGGGATTGCAGGAGCTCGTCGGCGACCCTGACCGCGAGATCCGTGAGCAGGCCGTGTTCGCGCTGTCGCAGCGTCCGGACGACGAGAGCGTGCCGGCATTGATTCGCCTCGCGCGGACGCACCAGGACCCGGCGGTGCGACGGCGTGCCGTGTTCTGGCTTGGCCAGAAGCGGGATCCACGCGCACTGCAGTACTTCGAGGACCTGCTGCTGGGCAAATAGCGCGAAAGGCGAACGGGGCACGGTGAGTCTTCACCGTGCCCCGTTCCGCATCAGCCGAGGTTCAGCTGCGAGTCGTCCGGCCGCCCGACGGCGTGGCAGGCTCGACAGCGCGCTTCGTACGACTCCGCGGCGCCGACCATCACCACCGGAGAGTCGTAGGGCGCCGGCTTCCCGCCGATGAGCCGTTGGTTGCGGCTCGCCGGCGCGCCGCAGAGCACGCAGATCGCGTGCAGCTTGTCGACGACTTCGGCCACGCACATCAGCGGCGCCATCGGCCCGAAGGGTTCGCCACGGAAATCCGTGTCGGTGCCCGCGAGGATCACGCGACGCCCGCGGAGCGCGAGGTCACAGGCCAGGCGCACGATGCCCTGATCGAGGAACTGCACCTCGTCCACGGCGATGACTTGCGCGAGGGGATCGAGGCGCAGCGCGATCTGCTGCGACGAATCCACCGGGATCGCCTCGAGGGTGCGGCCGTCATGCGAGCCGACGGCATACACGCCACCCTCGTAGCGATTGTCCAGGTGCGACTTGAACACCTGGACCCGCTTCTTCGCGATCGTCGACCGGCGTACGCGGCGCATGAGCTCTTCGCTCTTGCCGCTGAACATCACGCCGGCGATGACTTCAATCCAGCCGCCAGTGAGCTGGAGCGCGCCGCTCACCGGTCGCCTCGCGGCGGACGCGGGCTGCGCGGCTTGTCGTCACGCTTGAAGCCGCCGCTGCGCGGACGGTCGTCGCGCTTGAAGCCGCCACCGCGCGGCTTGTCGTCACGCGAGAAGCTGCCACGCGGCTTGTCGTCGCGGGAGAAGCTGCGCGGCTTGTCGTCGCGCGAGAACCCGCCGCTACGCGGCTTATCGTCACGAGAGAAGCCACCCGTACGCGGCTTGTCGTCGCGCGAGTAGCTGCTGCGCGGACGGCCTTCGCCGTCCTTGCTGAACGAGCTGATGCGCGGCTTGCCCTCGCGCGGCGGCTCCTCGCGGTTGTAGGTGCTGCGCGGCTTGCGCTCGCCCATCGGGCGATCGCCACCGCGGAAGCCACGCGGCCCTTCGGCGCGGGCATCGCCGCCGCGACGCTCCGGACGGTCGTTGCGATCCTGCCGCTCGGCCATCTCCTTCTCCTTCTGGGCCTCGCGCATCTGCGAGCGGACGCGCTCTTCCGTCGCACGTACCAACTCCGTCTGCTCGGCGCGCGTGCGCTCCAGCAGGCGCAGCGCGGCGGCGGCGATCTCCAACCCGTCGTTCTCACGCAGCAGGGGCTCGAGCGCGAGCACTTCGCGCGCGGGCACGCCTTCGGCGAGTTCGGCGCGCAGCTCGGCGCGACGACGCGATTCCACCGCGCGGGCGCGCGAGAGGCTGGCGCGGTCGGCGAGCGGCGTCGGGGTGGCATCGCCGGCGAGGAGGCGCAGGGCCTCGAGATCACGCGGCGCGCAGAGCGCGACGACCTGCGCCGGCTGTGCGGTGACGGCTTCCTTCCAGGCCGAGGCCGTGGGCACGCCGATCGTCACGACGAGCGAGGTGTTGGCCGCGACGGGGCCGCGCGTGACCTGCGCGAGCGGGCCATCGGTGTAGCCCATGCTCGCGAGCACGCGGCGAGCGAGGTCGGCGATGGAGTCATTGCCGACGAGCACCGCGGCCGACGGCGCGTCGAGTTCATCGAGCAGCGCCGGCAACGCGGAGATCGGATCGCTGGCGACGGTCAGGTAGCGCACCGAGGTGGCGGCGGGACCGGCTTCCGCAGCGACGACGTCGTCGTGCACGCGACGGGCCTTCGACATGTAGCGCGTGATCAGCGCCTCGACGCCATCGGTGGGGGCGAGGGCGGTGAGGATACGCGCGGCATCCTTCGGTACTTCGGCGAGCACGGCAGCCAGGGCATCGGACTCGGCGTCCATCTCGTCGGCGGCGGCGAAGACGACGCTGCGCACGCTCTCGAGCTTGATGGCCGAGGCGGCGAGCGAGGCGGCGAGCGTCTCGGGCGAGCCGACGACGACATCCGCCGGGCCGACCCCGAGCAGGCGCTGGAGGCGGTTGGGCGAGGTGGCCGCGACGATGCGGCGCTCAGCGGCCGCCGGGAGTTCGGCGAGGGCGCGGCTGAGCGCGATCGCGGCTTCCGAGTCGGGTACGAGGATCAGCAGGGTCGGCGTCGGGGAATCCCCGGAGGCACGTTCAAGGGCAGGCGCCGCGCGGAGCGCGATGCGGGCCCAGTCGGGGGGCATGAAATACGCCACATGGGCGGAGCGGACGGCACCAGCCGTCTCGCGAGTCGAAGCAGACACTGCGATCCTCGGTTTTCAATAATGGCGCACGCGGGGGCGCTGGGATAACGTTCGCGTCAATGGAATATAACCCGATGAGCTTCCGTCCGTCGGCGAATATCGCCGAGCTGCGTGAGTCCGTGACCATCGCCGTGTCGCAACGTGCCAAGGCGCTCAAGGCGCAGGGGCGCGAGGTGATCGACCTCGGGGCAGGCGAGCCCGATTTCGGTACCCCGGCGCCGGTGCTGGAGGCCGCCAAGCGGGCCCTCGACGAAGGGGCGACGCGCTACACCGCGGTCGAGGGCATTCTCCCGCTGCGGCAGGCCATCGCCACGCAGGGCAATGCGTCGTACAAGGGTGCGGATGGCATCGCGGCGACTGACGTGGTCGTCTCCTGCGGCTCGAAGCAGTCGCTGTACAACGCCTGTGTGACGCTCTTCGGCCCCGGCGACGAAGTGTTGGTGCCGACGCCGAGTTGGACGAGCTACTACGAGATGGTGCAGCTGGCGCGTGCCACGGC
>PNKF01000192.1 GCA_013822285.1 Gemmatimonas sp. | reverse complement strand
GGATCGCGCGCGCTTCTTCCTCCCGCTCGATCACCCGACGCACCACGCGCACCAGCTGATCCGCGAGATCCTCCTCCGTCCGGCCCAGCGTCGTCTGGTTCGAAATCTGGAACAGGTTCCCCAGCACATCGCTGCCTTCGCCGTACAAGCCACGGTAAGTCAGGCCCATGTGCTGCAGCCCCTGCAAGACCTTCCCGATCTCCTGCGTCAGCACCAAGCCGGGCAGATGGATCAGCACGCTCGCCCGCAGCCCTGTCCCGGTATTCGTGGGACAAGCCGTCAGGAACCCAAACTCGGGATGCGCCGCGTACGGCAACGCCGAGGCCAGCTCGGCGTCCAAGGCTTCCGCGTGCTTGAGCGCGCCCAGCACGTCGAAGCCCGACCTGAACACTTGGACACGCAGGTGGTCCTCTTCGTTTACCATCACGCCCGCATCGCCCGTCACCAGCACTCCCGCGCCCGCCGGCCCTTCGCCGCCGCGGTCCAGCCCGACCAGCTCGCGGCTCACGAGGTGCCGCTCGTGCAGCACCTGACGCTCCAGTGGCGTGCACTCGTCCACCCGCACGAACGCGGCCCCGCGCAGCGACGGCAGGCGCGCCGCCGTGGCCCGCACCTGATGCATCACGCGCAGGCGCTCGCCATCGCGCGCGCGAATCGGGAAGGCGAAGCCCGCCAGATTGCGCGCCAGCCGGATCCGCGACGAGAGCACGATGCCTGCGTGCGCACCGTCGCCGATCAACCAATGCAGGCCGCCATCGGGCAGCAGCGAGAGATCCAGCGTCACTCGAGCCCCCGGATCTGGTCGCGCAGCGCCGCCGCTTCCTCGAAGGCTTCGCCCTCGACGGCCTTCGCCAGCCGACTCTTGAGTGCTTCGAGCGTCGCCTCGCGTGCGACGACATTCGGGTCCGTGCCTTCGTGGCGCCAACCCAGGTGCCGCGTGCTGCCGTGCACACGCCGCAGCAACTCGCGGAGGCTCTGCTCGAAGGCGCCGTAGCACTGCGCACAGCCCAAGCGGCCGCTGGCGCGGAAGTCGCGCAGCGAGGTGCCGCAGTAGGCGCAGCGGGCCGCGTCACCCGGCATCTGCGCCGCCTGCTGCTGCACCGCCTGCAGGAAGTCACCCAGCGGATGGGACGGCGGTGCCGTCACCGTCGTCTCGATGCCGCGCGCGGCCGCGCATTGCTCGCAGAGATGCACCTGCGACACCACCGTCTCGACGATCTGCGTCAGGTGCACCACGGCGTCGCGCTCACGGCAGCTATCGCAGACCATCACACACCTCCCGCGGACGCCGGCGCGGCCAACAGGCGCCCGTCCTCGAGATGCAGCGTGCGCTGCGCGCGCTCCGCCAGCGACCGATTGTGCGTCACCACCACGAGTCCGAGGCCACCATCCTGCGCCAGCTCGGCGAACAGGTCGTGCAGACGCTCGGCGTTCTGGTGGTCGAGGTTGCCTGAGGGCTCGTCCGCCAGCAACACCGGCGGACGCAGCGCCAAAGCCCGCGCCACCGCCGCCCGCTGCTGCTCACCGCCCGAGAGTTCCGACGGCCGATGATGCAGGCGCGAGCCCAAGCCGACCCGCTCCAGCAGCTCGGCGGCGCGCGCGCGGCTCTCCGCCTCGGGGCGTTCGGCAATGCGCATCGGCATCATCACGTTCTCCAACGCCGAGAACTCCTTGAGCAGGTGATGGAACTGGAAGACGAATCCCACCTGACGATTGCGAAGTTCCGCGAGCGCCTCGTCGCTGGCGCCGCTCGTCGCCACGCCACCCAGCTTCACGACGCCCGCGTCGGGGCGCTCCAACGCGCCCAGCACGTGCAGGAAGGTGCTCTTGCCCGAGCCGCTGGCTCCGACGACCGCCACCATCTCACCCGGCGCGACCTGCAGGTCCACACCGTCGAGCACGCGAATCGCCGCGCCGTCGCCGCCGCGATAGCCCTTCACCACGCCGAGGGCCTCGAGCACCGGCGGCTTCGCGATCGCAGGCGTATCCACAGGCGTCGTCATTCGCTGCGGATGGCCTCGATCGGGTAGAGCTTGGCCGCAGTCGCGGCCGGATGCAGCGTCGCCAGGACCGCGACGCCCACGCTGAGCACGACGATCAGCGACACGTCAAACCATTCGAGGCGCACCGGCAGGTGGTCGATGAAGTACACCGACGGATCCAGGGCGATCAGCTTCCATCGCTCGAGCGCGTAGCCCGTGCCGAGGCCCAGCACGAGTCCCATGCCCGTCCCCGCCGCGCCGATGAACGCGCCTTGGAGGAGGAAGATCCGGCGGATCGCATCGGCGCGCATGCCCATCGCCTTGAGGATGCCGATCTCGCGGGTCTTGTCGCGCACGACCATCGTCAGCGTGCTCACGATGTTGAACGCCGCCACCATGATGATCAGCGCGAGGATCACGCTCATGCCCAGCTTCTCAAGCTTCAGCGCGCGGAATAGCGAGCTGTTCTGCTGCTGCCAATCTTCCGCGCGAAACGGCCAGCCCAGCAGCTCGACGATCGTGCCCGCGACTTCCGGCGCGACCCAGCGATCGGTGGTCTTCACCTCGAGCCCCGTCACGGCGCTGTCGAGCCCCGCGAGGCGCTGGGCGTACGGCAACGCGACGTATGCGTAGTTGTTGTCGTACTCGTACATCAGCGTCTCGAAGGTCCCCGTGACCTCGAACTGCTGCACCCGCGGCAGCATGCCCGCCGAGAGGCCCGCCAACGGCCCCACGCCGATCACCGCCCCGGCGCTCTGCGCGTCGTTGCTCCCGGCCGTGTAGACGGTGATGCGCATGCCCGGATACGCGCCGAGCCGATCCGCCAGCAGGCGGCCAAGCACGACGCCGTTGTCGCGGCCGTCGGTGGTCTTGAAGAGGAAGGCACCCGGCACCGCGTGGTCGCGGATCGTCGTCACCTGCGTCGAACCCGAATCACCCGGCAGCAGGCCCCCGATCGTCACCGCCTCGATGTGGCCCTTGCCGGCCGTCGCCAGGGCCTGCGTGATCACGAAGGGCGCCACGTCCAGCACGTTCGGCAACCCACGCACCTTCTCCTGCGCCGCGGGCCACCCTTCGAGGCGCAGCGCCTCGCCGTAGGTCAGGACGCGGATGTCCGGACTGCCGACCAGGATCTTCTCGCGCAGGTCGGTCTGCAGGCCGTTCATCACGCCCATGATGACGATGAGCGCGCTCACGCCCACCGCGACGCCGGCCACCGCGATCACCGAGATGAACGACAGCAGTCGCGACCCGCGGCGGCTGCGCAGGTAGCGCCAGGCGATCGACAGCTCGAGGCGAGACGTGGCCACTACGCCGTCACTCCGGCCGCATCAGCGGGAACAGGATGACGTCGCGGATGTGCGGCGTATCCGTCAGGTACATGAACAGGCGGTCGAGGCCGATGCCCACGCCGCCCATCGGCGGCATGCCGTACTCCATCGCGCGGAGGTAGTCCTCGTCCACGCCGCTCGCTTCCTCGTCACCCGCCGCCTTGAGACGCGCCTGCGCCTCGAAGCGCGCGCGCTGGTCCAGCGGGTCGTTGAGCTCCGAGAAGGCATTCGCCAGTTCCTTGCCCTTCGCAAAGAGCTCGAAGCGCTCGGTCAAGCCTGGCTTCGTGCGGTGCGGCTTCGCCAACGGCGACAGCTCCACCGGATAATCGAGCACGAAGGTCGGCGTGTCGATCTTGCTCTCCACGTGGTACTGGAAGAGCTCGTCCATGAGCTTGGGCCGCGACAGCTTCGGGATGTCGTGCACCCCCGCCTGCTCCGCGGCCTTCGCCAGCTCCGCGTCGCTCAGCGTCGTGACGTCCGCGACGCCCAGCGCCTTCGACAGCGCCGGCACCCATTCGATGCGCGGGAATGGCGTGACGAAGGTCGGCACGGGCCCCGCTTCGCTGCCGTCGAGCCGCGTGCGCGGAGCATCGCCCAGCGTCTCGCGCACCGCCGTCGCCGCCGTGATCAACAGCTGCTCCACGCGGCCCATCATCACCGTGTAGTCGGCGTAGGCCTCGTAGAACTCGAGCATCGTGAACTCCGGGTTGTGCGTCCGGTCGATGCCTTCGTTGCGGAAGTCGTGGCCGATCTCGTACACGCGATCGAACCCACCCACCACCAAGCGCTTGAGATACAGCTCGTCGGCGATGCGCAGGTACAACGGCATGTCCAGCGCGTTGTGATGCGTGGTGAACGGCCGCGCGGCCGCGCCGCCGTACAACGGCTGCAGCACCGGCGTCTCGACTTCGAGGTACTGCAGCTCATCCAGCGCGCGACGGATCGCCGTCGTCATGCGCGAGCGCGCCGCGAAGTGCCGGCGCACCTCCGGATGCACCGCGAGGTCGGCATAGCGCTGCCGCGAGCGCTGCTCACCGTCGGCGAAGCCCGAGTGGCGCACGACCTTGCCGTCCACCTGCTCTTCCTTGCCGAA
>PNKF01000191.1 GCA_013822285.1 Gemmatimonas sp. | reverse complement strand
GGACAAGGAGCGCAATCGCATCTTCCTGCTGCGGCATTTCCTCGGCGACATGGCGCCGGAAGACGCCACGCAGTTCCTGCTGCGCAAGCTCTCGGCGACGCAGTCGAACGAAGAGTTTTTCCAGCGCATGGCCGAGGGCGGCTGAGCATGACGTGGCGCCGTCGTTGGCTGGCCATCGACCTCGGGGATCGCCGCGTGGGACTCGCGGTCAGTGATCCTGCGGGGATGATCGCCTCGCCGGCGGGCTTCGTGGAGCGCCGTGCGGGCAAGCGCCCACCATTGACCGCGCTGCTCGACAAGGCCCGCGAGCTCGGCGCCGAGGGGTTCATCGTCGGCCTGCCGCTGGACCAACAGGGTGAGGACACGCCGCGCGCCGAAGAGGCACGTCGCCTGGCGCATGAGCTTGCGACGCGTACGGGGCTGGTGGCGGAGATGGTCGACGAGCGTTTCACGACGGCCGCAGCGCTCCGCGCGGTGCAGGCGATGGAAGGCTCGACGCGCGAACGGAAGGGGGACGTGGATGCGCTGGCGGCGACGATCCTGTTGCAGCACGCGCTGCGGACGATGGAACTGCGCGAGTCTGCGCCGACGACAGCGGAGAGTCCAGATGCCTAACGTGATACGCACGCGTCTGCGGGTCCTGACGGCCGTGCTTGGCGCGCTGCTGATCGGCGCGGTGGCGGGCTGCGGCAACTCGGATCGCGAGATGGTGGCGGTGACGATTCGCATGGGGGCCAACTTCCCCGAGGCTGCCGAATCGTTGGCGGTGCACGGCCTGGTGCGCACGCCGACCCTGTTCCGCCGCTATGCCTCACTGACGAAGCGCGACCGCAGCATTCGTTATGGCCGCTACATCATTCCGCGCGGGGCGAGCTGGAACGAGATCCTCACCGCGCTCGAGCAGGGCCGCGGCATCGTGAAGCGCGTGGTGGTGCCGGAGGGCTGGGCGTTGTGGGACATCGTCCCGACGGTGGCGGAGTCGCTGGCGGTGCCGGTGGACTCCGTGGAAGCCGCGGTGCGCGACACCGCGTTGCTGCGACGGGCGGCGGTGCCGCGTGGGACGCGCACGCTCGAGGGCTATCTGTTCCCCGACACGTATGACTTCCCCGAGGGTGCGACGGCGCGGCAGGCGATCGAGATCATGTTGCAGCGCTTCGAGCGCGTGTGGCAGCCGGCGTGGAACGACCGCGCCCTCGAGCTCAAGATGACGCGACACCAAGTGGTGACCCTGGCGAGCATCGTGGAGAAGGAAGTGCGGAAGGGCGATGAGCGCCCGACGGTCTCTGCCGTGTACCACAATCGGCTGAAGCGCGGGCAGGCGTTGCAGGCAGATCCGACGGTGCAGTTCGCACTGGGTCGGCGTCGACCGGGGCGCGTGCTGTATCGCGACCTGCGCGTGGAGTCGCCGTACAACACGTATCGGCGCGTGGGCCTGCCGCCGGGTCCGATCGCGAGCCCCGGTGCGGCGTCGATCGAGGCGGCGTTGTACCCGGCTGACGTGAAGTTCATGTACTTCGTGGCGCATCCGGATGGACACCACGAGTTCCGCAACACCTATGCGGAGCATTTGCGCGCGATCGAATACGTGCGCTCGGTGGCGCGTCAGGACTCGGTGGAGCGGCGACGGCGCGCCGCGCAGGCCGCGATCGATTCGGCCACGGCGGCGGTCGGCCTGCCGCCGCGCAGTACGCCTCCTTAATCGGCGAGCAGGTCCGAGCGCAGGAGGATCGCGTCGCGGAGGTACACGTGGCGGATCTCGTTGCGCGCACGCGGCGTCTCGGCGTGGATCATCACGCGAAGGCAGCGCGGCAGGGCGCCGACGACGGGCAGCTCCTGCGCGCAGATGAGCGGGATGTCCGTCCAGCCGTAGAGCCGCGCCGCATGCGCCGGGAACTCGCTGATGAGATCGGGTGTGGCCGTGAAGACGGCGGAGATGATGTCGGCGGGGACGAGGTCGTTGTCATCGAGCATCGCGTCGAGCATCTCGTGCACGGCCTCGCGGATCAGCACCGGTTGGTCGGCGCTGACGGTGGTGGCGCCGCGGACGGCACGCACGGCGCGGGGACGCGAGGGCTTGGGCATGGGACGAAGATGCCGAGCCGGGCGTGCGATGTCCATCACGCCTAGATTGGGCGCATGGCTCAGCATCCAGTGGCAGTGATCTCAAGCCGCGGCGCCCGACGCTGGCAGGACGGGCATCCGTGGATCTTCAAATCCGACGTCGTGACGCCGCCCGCGGCGTCGGCGGGCGCGGTGACCGTGCGCGACGTGCAGGGGCGCGTACAGGGCACCGCGCTGTGGAGTCCGCAGTCGGAGATCTCGCTGCGCTTCGTGGAGCGTGTGGGCGACGTCGCGCTCGACGGCGCCTGGTGGGGTGCGCGCATCGGCGCGGCCATCGCGCGCCGACAGGACATCCTCGACGGCGACACCAACGCCTGCCGCTTGGTGCATGGCGAGGGCGATGGATTACCCTCGCTGGTCGTCGATCGCTACGACCGCTGGTTGGTGGTGCAGCTGCTCTCGGCGGGCCTCGAGGCGTATCGCGCGGAGATCGTCGATGCGCTGGTGACGCTGACCGACGCGGTGGGTGTGTTGGCGCGCAACGATGCGAGCGTGCGCACGCGGGAGGGGCTCTCGAAGACGGTGGAACTCCTGCACGGCAGCGTGCCGGAGACGGTGGAAGTCCGCGAGCATGGTGTGCGCTACCTCGCCGCCCCGCATGCGGGGCAGAAGACGGGGGCCTTCCTCGACCAGCGCGAGGCGCGGGCCTTGATCGGCGGCGTGGCGCGCGGTCGTGCGCTGGATGTGTTCAGCTATCACGGGTCGTTCGCGCTGCACGTGGCGCGCCGCGCCGAGCATGTGCGCGCGGTGGACGCCAGTGCGGCGGCGCTGGCGCGGGTGGAGGCGAACGCGGCCATGAACGGCCTGGTGAACATCGAGCCGGTGGAAGCGGACGCCTTCGATTTCCTGCGGGAGGAGGAGAAGGCTGGCGCGCGGTACGATACGATCGTGCTGGACCCGCCGGCCTTCGCCAAGAACCGGGCCTCGATCGCCGGTGCGGTACGCGGCTACCGGGACATCAACCTCCGGGCGATGAAGCTGCTCGCGCCGGGTGGGATGCTCTACACGGCGAGCTGTTCGTATCACCTCACGAAGCCGGACTTCCTGGCGATGTTGCGCGAGGCGGCGGCGCACTCCGGGCGGCGGATGATCTTGCGCGCGCTGACGGGGCAGCCGGTGGATCATCCCGAGCTGCTGACGGTTCCGGAGACGGGCTATCTCAAGGGGGCCTTGCTCGAGGCTGGGGACTGAACCGCAACTGCGGCCACAGAGGCACGGAGACGCAGAGGATTGCGCTCGTTCGACTCGCACGAACGCTCTGGGGGCCCGCACCGAGATTTCGGTTCGGGCCCCCAAGGCATTTCGGTCGCTTCCACTGCGCTCCGTGTGATGCACGCAAAGCTCTGTGCCTCCGTGTCTCCGTGGCAATGCAGTTGGGAGGCCTTCGAGTCAGCGGGCTTGGCAGCGCGCACAGAAGTAGGTGCTACGCCCCGCCTGGGCGATGCGGCGGACAGGTTGGCGGCAGCGCGGGCAAGGCCCGCCTTCGCGGTCGTAGACGTTGAAGGGGATGAGTCGCTCGCCCTTGTGATAGCGACCAGCGTTGACATGGCCGTCGGCGAGGGCGGTTCGGATGCCGGCAAGCAGGCGCGCGGCGCGTTCGGCATTGAGTGACGCTGCGGCGGCGCGCGGCGAGATGCGCGCGTGCCAGAGCGATTCGGCGGCGTAGATGTTGCCGACGCCGGCGATGACGGACTGATCGAGCAGCACGGTCTTGACTGGACCGCGGCGATTGGCGAGGCGCGCCCGGAATGCGGCAGGCGTGAGCGCGGGGTCCTCGGGCTCGGGACCGAGTCCGAGATCGGGGTGCGCGTCAACGGCGTGCCAGGTGAGCGTGCAGAGCGCGCGCGGATCCACGAGCACCGCGCGCCGGCCGTCCGCGAGGTCGAGCGTGACGCGGACATGGGGCGGCAGCGCAGTGTCGCGACGGTCGAAGACCCAGTCGCCGTCCATGCGGAAGTGCACGAGGAGCAGCGCGCCGTCGTCGAGATGCAGGAGCTGATGCTTGCCGCGGCGTTCGACGGTCGTGATGCGGCGCCCCACGACGGCCGCGACGACGCGCGCGGTCAGGCTGCGCCGCTGCGACGGATGATGCGCCCGCAGCTGCGCGATTTCGCGCCCCCTAACTGCGCGACGCAAGCGGCGCACGGCGAATTCGACTTCCGGCAACTCAGGCATTTGATGAATCTTAGGGATGACACGCTCGGCAGGAATCCAGCGCACGCTGGCGCTGGTCCTCGTACTCAACGCGGTTGTCGTCGCGGTGAAGCTCGTCGTCGCGCTGCGGACGGGCAACCTCACGGT
>PNKF01000190.1 GCA_013822285.1 Gemmatimonas sp. | reverse complement strand
CCCGCCGTTGGCAAAGGCCGCGTACGCCGCCGCCAGCTGCACCGGCGTCACCGAGAGTTCGTAGCCCATCGCCAGCGAGGCGCGCGAGGTACCCGACCACTGCGACACCGGATACAAGCGCCCCGGCGACTCGCTGGGATACGGCAGCCCCGTCGTGCTGCCGAAGCCCGCGTCGCGCAGCGTCTCGTACTGCTCGCGCGCGCTCAAGCGCTCATTGAACTGCACGATGCCGATGTTCGACGATTGCTGGATCACTTCGGCGAAGCTCATCGCCCGCGCCTTGTGCACGTCGCGGATGGTGCGGCCGTTGATGCGCCATTCGCCATTGAACGTCGGCACCGAATCCTGCATGCGCACGCGCCCGCGCTCGAGCAGGGCCGCCGCGATGAAGGGCTTCACCGTCGATCCGGGCTCATACGGTTCCGTGAGCGCCGTCGCGCCCGTCGTCGCCGCGCCCGCACGCCGACTCGCCAGCGCACGGATCTCCCCCGTGTGCGGATCGAGGATCACGATGTCGCCGCCGCTCGCGTCCATCTGCGACACCGCCTGCGCCAACGCGCGTTCGGCGATGTCCTGCAAGCCTTGGTTCAGCGTCAGCACCACGCTGTGGCCGTTCACCGGTGCCGCGCCGTCTTCCTCCGGCGATTCCATGCGCCGGCCGCGGCCATCGCGCAGCAGCGCCCGACGCCCGGGCTGTCCGCGCAGCAGCGAATCCAGGGCCGACTCCACGCCACCCACGGCGTTGCCGCGCGGATCCAGCGTGCCCAGCAGACGGCGCAGGCCATCCGTCGGCGGCGCGACGCGTTCAATCGATTCCGTCGGATGCACGCCGCGCATCGCCATCGCGTCGGCCACGTCCGTGCTCAGGTACTGCCCGGGCAACTCCACCCATTTGCGCTTGGGGTCGAGCACGCGCTGCACGAAGCTCTCGGGCACGCGCTCGCGGCGCAGGATCTCGGCCAGGTCCTTCGGCTTGCGCACTTCGTTGGGTGCCACCGCCAGGCGCACCACCGCGCGGCTCTGCACCAGCACCTGCCCCGAGGCGTCGAGGATTGCGCCACGCACCGCCGGCACCTCCGCGCTCGCCACCTGCTGACCGCGCGCCCGGTCCGTCCAGCGCTCAGACTCTACGAGCTGCACCCACGCCGCGCGCCCCACGAGCGCCAGCGCAAAGCACACGAAGGCGCCGTGCACGACGCCGACGCGGCTGATCTTGATCACGGACGCGACGTCGCCCGGTCAGGGCGCGGAATGATGATCACGAGGCTCTCGGGTGGAATGCGCATGCCCAGCTGCTGTTCGGCGATCGGCGCGAGCTTCGCCCGGCTCGAAGCGTCGCGGATGGCGCCTTCGATGGCCGCCTCCTGCGCTTTGAGGGCCGAACGCCGCTCGCTGAGTTCACGGAGTTGGATGACTTGGGCGATGCCCAAGCTCCGTCTCCATATGACGCCCGTCGCCACCACAAAGAAACCGAGCAGGGCCAGCGCAATCACCGTCCGTCCACGCATCGCTCAGCGCCCTCCGCGAGACGTGGACAGCGCCGACGCGTCCGACGCCCGACGCCACACCCGCAGATGCGCGCTGCGCGCCCGCGCATTCACCGCCACTTCCGCATCGCCCGCCAAGATCGGCTTGCGCGTGAGCAGCTCGCCGCGCGCCACGCCACCGCAGGTGCACATCGGCTGCTTCGGTGGGCAGGTGCAGTCCGTGCTCCAGTCGCGAAACAGATGCTTGACCACGCGGTCCTCGCCCGAGTGATACGCAATGACCGCCAGCACGCCGCCCGGCACCAAGCGGTCACGCAGCGTCGAGAGCCCACGGCTTAGACCCCCGAGCTCGTCGTTCACCGCGATGCGCACGGCCTGGAACAGCCGGGCGAAGTCACCCGGCCCCGAGCGCGGCCCGAGCACGGCACGGATCGCCCCCACCAGGTCATCGCTGGTCGCGAACGCTTGCCGCTCGCGCCGATGCATCACCTCGCGCGCCAGGCGACGCGCCTTCGGCTCGTCGCCCGCCTCCTTGAACACCTGCGTCAGCTCAGCTTCGTCGCTCTCGTTCAGCCAATCCGCCGCCGTCATCGGCGCGCTGGCATCCATGCGCATGTCCAGCGCGACGCCCTGACGGAACGAGAAGCCGCGCGCATCGTCATCGAGCTGCCGCGAGCTCACACCGAGGTCGAGCAAGATGCCGTCGAAGCGCGCGCCCTCGAGCGCGGCAACCTCGTCGATCGCATCGTGATTGCCCTGCACGGCACGGAACTGCCCTCTGGCCTCATAGGCGGCGAGTCGCGCGCGCGCCGTCGCCAGCGCAGTGGCGTCGCGGTCCAATCCCGTCACACGATGCCCGCGCTGCAGCAGCGCTTCCGTGTGCCCGCCACCGCCGAGCGTGCCGTCGAGGACGTGCGGGCAGTCCGCCAGCGCCGCACAGACTTCGGCCACGAGCACGGGGGCGTGCCAGTCGCTGTCGTGGGCGCCGAGGCGGGGAGTCACGGGGTTCGTCACGCGGAGAAAGATGGCATCACGACGGCTGCGGTCGTAGGGTGTCCGCTCGCCGCGCGGCCCAGAACGACGAAGCCCGCCGTCGCGCTGCGACGGCGGGCTTCGTGATCCGACCTGCCCGGCTTACTGCTTGCAGAGCTGCGGAATGATCTGCGAGACGTAGCCCTGCATCTCGGGGATCGACTGGAGCAGCTGCACAACCGTGGCCTGCTGGAAGGCGGCACCCTGCGGCAGGGTAATCATTGCGTTCACAAACGCGGCGTCCGCTTCCTTGGCCATATCGCAGCTACGCTGCGGACCGGCGTTCTGGGCGAGCACGAAGCCCAGCTGCACGTTCGCGACACCGACGAGGAACTTCATTCGCGTCTTCGTCTCCGGCGCGGCCGGCGCACGCTGACGACGGGCATCCGGCGGCCCGACTTCGTCCGCAAGCATCGCCACGCTGTCGGCGCGGGCCAGCAGCACCACCGACTGACGCAGCAGGCTGAGGCTGGTCGGCACATCCGTCGTCTTCAGCGAGTCACCACGCACGCGCATGCCGTTGCCGATGTTCGAGATGAGCGTGGCGATCGGATCTGCGCCGTCACCCGCCACGGTGGACTGATGCAGGGCAACGAGCGCGCTGTCGTTCTGCTGCAGGCTCATGTAGGCCTGCGCCACCTGCAGCCAGCCGTTCGACTGGAACGGGTTGATCTCGAGGGCGCGCTTCGCCGAGTTGATCGAGGCCGGCACGTCACCCGCCGTGCGCTCGGCCTGCGAGCGGAACTGCCACAGCTGGGCGTCGCGCGGGAACTTCGTCGTGCCGCGCGTGGCGGCGCTGACCGCACCCGTCGCGTTGGAGTCCGAGAGGTACAGCGCCGAGAGACGCGTCCAGAACTGCACGTCACCGGCCGCGGTGTCGAGCTGCACGAGCTCTTCACCCGCCGCGATCGCCGGCTTGTAGTCGCCCGAGGCCGCGAGGATCAGGAAGCGCAGGCGCAGCAGCCCGAGGTCGCCCGGGTTGTTGGCAACGGCCTGCTCGACGATGCGCTTGGCGACGTCGTACTGGCCGCTGGCGGCCAGGGCGTCGACGACGCGCTGGGCCAGCGAGGCGTTGTTCGGCTCGGCCGCGAGCAGGCGCACGAGGTACTCGTTGGCCTTCTCCGTGTTGTTCTCGGCCTGGTACGCGTCAGCCGCGATGGCCAGCGCGTTGCGCGAGTTCGGATCGATCGCGAGGATCTCCTCGGCGATCTTGATCTTGTCGGCGGCCGAACCGTTCTGCTGGACGATCACGCCCATCTTGCAGTAGCGGACCAGCGTCGCCTGCGGGAACTCGGCGATGGCCTTGTCGGCCTCGGCGATCGCCTGCGCGTAGCGCTGGTTGATCGCGTGGTCGCGGCAGCGCTTTTCGTAGGGCAGCTGGTCGCGGGCGGCGTTGAGGCCACGGATCAGCGCACGGGCCGCACGGTCCGGGCGGTTGCCGCGGGCCGGCTCGATTGGCTGCACGAGGGTGAGGTCGCGCGTCAGCACCAGCTCGGCGTCGATGCGCCACTGGCCGTCGGCTTCCTGCACCACGGCGCCGCGGATGTACTCGTCCGCGCGCTGGAACTTGGCCAGCGCGTTCTCGTCGGAACGGGCCAGCTGCTCGTTGGACGGATAGCCCGACTGCTCGAGCAACTCGATCAGGCGCTCCTTCTCGATGACCCAAAGGACCGGGCCCGGGTAGGTGCGGATGAGCTCGTCGCGCAGCGCGTCCGAGGCCTGGGGGCCGGCGATCTTGTCGGCCGACCGGAAGACCTGAACGGTCAGGAAGGGCGTGTCGGGGCGCGGCGGACGGCGATTCGCCTGGGCATCAGCCGAGGCGGTCGCAACCGCGAGAAGCGCCGCCGCAGCGGCCAGGGGACGGAGATGGAACCGAACCGTCACAGTCGAATCCTCACAAGGCGTTGGACTTCCTATCCCACGGGTCGGCCCACAGTTCCGCGGGTTCCCGACCGGCTACTTCTGCACAAAAA
>PNKF01000189.1 GCA_013822285.1 Gemmatimonas sp. | reverse complement strand
GCCATCGCCGCCGCCTGCCCGTGGAAGTTGCCGCCGCTGAGCATCGTGCCGTCCTCGAACACCAGCGGATTGTCCGTCGCGGCATTCAGTTCGGGCGCGATCAACGACTCCGCAAACTCGATGGCCTGCAGCACGGGGCCGTGCACCTGCGGCATGCAGCGCAGGCCGTAGGCGTCCTGCACCCGCGGATCGCCGGAGCGATGTGACTCGCGGATCTCGCTGCCCTCGAGCAGCGCGAGGAAGCGACGGGCACTCTCCTGCTGCCCACGCTGCCCACGCACCTCATGGATGCGCGCATCGAATGCCGTCGGTGTGCCGAGCAGCGCCTCGAGCGTCATCGCGCCCGCGCGGTGCGCGGACTCCCAGATGCGACGCGCCTCGACGACCGCCAGCGCCGCGATCGCACTGTGCGCCTGCGTGCCGTTGATCAGGGCCAAGCCTTCCTTGGGGCCCAGCGAGATCGGCGAGAGCCCGTGTGCGGCGAGCACCGCCCGGGCCTCACCCCGGCCGCCGGGATGGTTCAGCATGCCCTCGCCGACCAGCGCCAGCGCCAAGTGCGCCAAGGGCGCGAGGTCCCCGCTCGCCCCGACGCTGCCCTGCTCCGGCACGTCGGGCCAGAGCCGCGCATTGAGCATGGCGCAGAGCAGCTCCACCAGCTCGGGGCGCGCACCGCTGAACCCCTTCGCCAGGCAGTTCGCCCGCAACAGCATCATCGCGCGCACATAGCGCTCGTCGAGCCGCGGCCCCACGCCAGCGGCGTGCGAGCGAATCAGGTTCAGTTGCAGCTGCGCGAGCTGGTCGGCGGGAATCGCGATGTCACTGAGCTTGCCGAAGCCCGTCGTGACGCCGTACACCGCCTCGCCGCGCGCGGCCAGCGTTTCGACGATGGCGCGGCTTTGGGCCATGCGCGCCCGCGCGCTCGCCGCCAGCGACACGACGGCGCCGCCGTCCGCGACATCGGCAACGGCCGCGAGATTCAGAGAATGACCATCGAGCGTGACCGGCATCGGTCGGTCCTGGAAGTTCGGGGGGAGGATCGAGTCGCCGCTGGCCGTCGGCAGCGCAGTGGCGCCTGAGTACGCTAACGCAACGAGCCTGACGCTGGCACACGGTACGAGCGCGACTCATACGGCAGTCGCAGCTCCGGCTGCGCCTTCAGCGAGAGGAAGAACGTGAATGAGAACGCGCCGTTGGGAATGCGATTGAAGCCGAAGACCGCGCGCCAGTCGTGCAGGTCGCGCTGCAGCGTGACCGTCTGCGCGGCGAAGTCGCGGTTCTCGACGTCATAGCTCGTGCTCCACGAGGCCGACCACTTCGGCGTCAGGTTGAACTGCGTCTGCAAGCCGACATTGGTGCGCGGCGGATAATTGACCACGCTGCCGCCTGCAGTGCCGAGGTTCGTCGACGGATCGGTGGGCCGGTTGCGCTCGGCTTGCAGCAGACAGAAATCGTAGATCGGCAAGCCCTGGAATCCCGCACACTCACGCGCGGGATCGAACTCGATGACACGACCGCCGCGTGCCGGACGCGTACGCTGCTGGCTCACGGAGAAGTTGGCTTTGAAGCCGGAGCCCGTGATCTCCTGGATCGGGCTGCGGGAGCGCGAACCGGTCACCGCGCCCATGCCCTGCTGGCGCGGATCGCCGCCGGACACCAATCCACCGACTGCCTCACGAGGACCTTCGTCGTCGCCGCCTGTCGCCTGGGCGCGGGCGCTGCGACCGAAAAGCCGCGACACGCCGCGCACCACCGCCGACTGATCCGTGAGCTGGAACCCAAAGCGCACGCTCTCGCGGTACGGCTTGAACTCTGCGGTGTCGCTCAGCACGGAGCCGAGGAAGAGCGAGTAGTCGACCCCCAGATCGAAGCCCGGCAACAGATCCGAGCGGAACGTGTACCCGAAGCGCTCCGTGGCGAATCCGGTACGTCCCGTCGCGCGCGCAAGTTCGAAGTCGTAGGTCAGCGGCGTGAACTGCAACGACGCGACACGGATCTTGCGTCCCTCGGCCTCAGCGCTCGCCGACGTCGCCGCGCCGGAGTCGGCTGGCGATGCCGCGTCGGCGCCGAGCTTCGCCTCGAGGTTGGTGGCGAGCGACAGCGACAGTTGGTTCTGGGCGAGGCCGCCCAAATAGCCTTTGGGCGACTTACCCAACGCTTCGAGGAACTCGGGGTTCACGCGTGCCGTCGGCGAATAGCCCCAAGACAGCGTCGGCGTCACTGCGTGCCGGAATCGCTGCACGGCTCCGACGCCGGGCAGCAGGGCAAAGAACGTCGGCGTCACGCCGAGTCCGTAACGCATGCGCTTGGTCTGCGAGACCCAGGCGCCGTTCGTGCGCTCCGAACGCACGAAGGAGCCTGCCGGATCGACGTTCACCAGCGAGACCGTCGGCGCGAGGTTCCACGTGCCCTTCAGGAACTGCGGCAGGCCGGCATTCAGGTTGTAGTCGACCGTCGTGAGAAACGTCCGGGCGTACACGCGCTCGAAGAACTGCCCCGGGTTGTTCGGATCCGGTACCGACTTGATCTCCGGAAAATCATTCGCGACTTCGTTGGCGCGGATATCCGCCTGCACCTGGAAGTCGAACAGCTTGAACGGCAAGCCGAACCCGAGATTGCGCGTGTAGGAATCGCGCTTCAGCCGCGTCGAGTCGAGTCCGCCCGGCGTCTGCAGATAGCGCCAGGCGAAGTCGCCCGCGGCATCGATATCCAACTGGGCGTTGCTCGAGTACGCCAACGACGGCGTGACGACGAACCACTCGCCAAGCGTGAGCGGGCGCGACGACACATTCAGCGACGGGAAGCTGCGGTCCACCTGATCACGCCCTGGATACTGCCGCTGCGTACCGCCGAGGTTGATCGTGAACGGACCCTGCTGGCGCACCAGATTCGCCTGCGACGCGATGGTCGCGAGCACCGTGTTCGGGTTCAGCGAGGTCTGCCGCTGCACCGTGGTGTTGGAGACGTAGTTGAGGTTCGTCGTGAGGCGTGTGCGCGACGAGAACTCCTGCTGATGCGACCAACTCACCGCGAGGTTGCGCGTCCCGGTCGAGAGACGCCGCTGCGACACGCCGAGGCCACCGCTCAAGAAGCGATCGAGCCAGCGGTAGTTCACGCTGCCCTCGAGGTTCGTCCAGCCTGGATCGGCGTCGGTCGCACGCGCGCCAGAGCGCCAATCCATCGACACCGACGCGTCCATGTAGTCGTTGATGGCGAAGTAATAGCCGAGGTCCTCGACGGTGCGGCGATACGTCGGCGAGTTGCGCACGATCTCGGCGACGCCGAGTCGCGGCGTCAGGATGCCGGAGCGTCGGCCGCTGCGGATGTCCTGGAAGATGAACGGCAGCCAGAACACCGGGACGTCAGCCACATAGAGAATCGCCGGACGCGCCACCAGCACGCTGTTCGAAATCCGCTTCAGCTCGCGCGCCTGAAAGTGAAAGTGCGGCACCGAGTCCAGGCAGCTCGTGATGATGCCGTCGCGCCCCCAGAAGGTGTTGCGGTCGGTCGTGGCATCGCTTGCGAACGTGGCACGATGTGCCTCCACCCGCCACTCCGCCCCAGAACTCGCGATCGTCGACACATCCTGCGTACGTCCCACCCGGCGCTCGACGTCATACGTCATCTCGCCAAGCCCGATGATGTCGTCGCCGCGCGAGGGATCGCGGAGGATGATGGTGTCACCCCTGGCGGTCAACATGCTCGTCGAGTCGTTGTACACGAGGCGGCGCGACACCATCACCGTCCCTTCACGATCCACCGCGGCGCGGCTCGAATCGCGCGTGCCCAGCGTCATCGTGCGCGTGCGCGCGTCGAAGCCGACCGTGTCGGCCTGATACCGCGTCGCACGGTAGCCGCGCCGCTTCAGCAGCGCGTCCATCGTCGAATCGTTCGGGATCCACGTGATGAGCTCGCGCTGCTCCGTCGCCGTGGAGTCGCGGCCACCCCGCCCTGCACGCGAGGTATCGCGCGGGGTCCGCCGCAGCGTGTCGGCCGCGGCGGGGCGCTCGATGCGACGTCCCCCGTCGCCACGGCCCGTCGGGGGCGGCGCCTGCTGCGCCAGCGCCGCCAGCGGCCATGCGAGCATCGCCGCCGCGACGGCGGCTTGGGCGGCCGCGGCGAGGGCACGCCACGGCGTTCGCATCAGGCCTTCGCCTTGCCGATCGTCGCGTCGCCGGCGCGCGCCCGACGCTGGCGCGCGCGATGGACGATCCAACTGAGGACGATGCTGACTTCGTACAGCCCGTACAGCGGCACGCCCAACCACAGCGTCATGATGATCAAGTCGCCGGGCGTGATCACCGACGCGACGATGAAGCTGCCGACCGCCGCATGCTTGCGGAACTTGCCCAGCGACGCCGGCGTCACCAGGCCGAGCATCGTCAGGGCGAGAATCACGATGGGCAACTGGAAGGTCCCGCCGAAGGCAAGACACATCGTCACCGCGAAGCCCACGTACTCGCGCGCCGAGATCATCGGCGTCAGCGAAGCGCTCTGGAAG
>PNKF01000188.1 GCA_013822285.1 Gemmatimonas sp. | reverse complement strand
CTCCGCCGCCGTCGCGACCATCGGGCTCACCGAGTCGCTGATGATCGTCATCTATACGGTCGCGATGGGCCTGAGCATCGGTGTCACGGCCACCGTGGCCCGGCGCATCGGCGAGAAGGACCCCGATGCGGCAGCCCGCGCGACGGTCCAAGGCCTGCTGCTCGGCCTCTTGCTCTCGAGTGTGCTCGGCGTGCTCGGGGCGATCTACGCGCGCGACCTGCTCATGCTCATGGGCGCCGATGCCGAAGTCCTCGACGTCGGCACGGGCTTCGCGCGCATCTCGCTGGCCTGCAACGGCGCGATCTTCCTGCTCTTCCTGATCAATGCCGCGTTCCGCGGCGCTGGTGACGCCGCCGTCGCCATGCGCGTGCTGGTGCTCGGCAACGCCATCAACATCGTGCTGGACCCGCTGCTGATCTTCGGCATCGGCCCCTTCCCCGAGCTCGGCATCGAAGGCGCGGCGTGGGCGACGTTCATCGGGCGCAGCGTCGGCTTCTGCTGGGCGCTCTGGCACCTGAGCACCGGCGAAGGCAACCTGCACGTACACAAGCAGCACCTGAAGCTTGAGCCCGCGACCATGGTCAACATCGCGCGGCTCTCCGGCTGGGGCACCGTGCAGGTGGCACTGAGCTCGATGAGTTGGATCGCCTTGGTGCGCTTCATGTCGACCTTCGGCGCGAATGCGATGGCGGGCTACACCATCGCCATTCGTGTGCTGCTCTTTGCGCTCATGCCGGCTTACGGCGTCGGTGCGGCGGCTGCCACGATGGTCGGCCAAGCACTGGGCGCCGGCAATCCCGACCGCGCCGAGCGCTCGGTGTGGGTGGCGGCGCGCATCAACATGGTCGTGCTTGGTCTCACCGGCGTCGCCTTCTGGGTCTTCGCACCGACGCTGGTGGGTTGGTTCAGCGACGCAGCCGAAGTCCGGACGGTTGGCATCTACGGACTACGCGCGATGTCGCTGGGCTTCCCGCTCTACGCGCTTGGCATGGTGCTCGAGCAGTCGTTTAACGGCGCCGGCGACACACGCACGCCGAGCTGGATGAACTTCTTCGTGTTCTGGGTGCTGCAGCTGCCGCTGGCGTGGTGGATGTCGCAGTCGTCAGGTCTGGGCTTCAAGGGTGTCTTCATCGCGGTGCCGCTGGCGTACACGGCGCTGGCGATCGTCAGCGCGGTGTTCTTCCGACGCGGACGCTGGAAGCTGCGTCAGGTCTGACAGTGGTTTTGAGACCACCGCTCATCGTGAAGCGGCTTCCGACGGCGGTCACGGCAGTGGCCGCCGTCGGCGTTTTCCCCTAGGTGAATCGCCCCGGCCTCGTCGGCAATCCCCCGATGGCGTAAGAGGCCGGACGAGTGCGTATTGATGCTTGTTACTTGCATCTTTCAAATCCCCGGAGACTCCGATGTCCGCCGTGCACGTTCGATCCCTGTTGGTCCCTTCGCTGCTGCTCGCCCTGACGGCGGCCTGCGCGACGCAAGACACCGCGCCATCCGCGAGCGCCGCCGCGCCCGGCGGTGGTGCCGCGTCGGTGCGCGATGATGTGTCCGCGCCTGATGTCGTGAAGATCGCCGTGGGCTCCGCCGACCACACCACCTTGGTCACGGCGCTCAAAGCGGCCGATCTCGTCGATGTCATGAGCGCCACCGGTCCCTACACCGTGTTCGCGCCGACGAACGCCGCCTTCGACGCGCTGCCGGCCGGCACCGTCGATGGGCTGCTCAAGCCGGAGAAGAAGTCGGATCTCTCGCGCATCCTGCAGCATCACGTCACGACCTCCGCACTCAGCCTCGACTTCTTCGAGGATGGTCAGGAGATCGGCATGGTGGACGGCACGCGCGCGAAGATCACCCATCGCGACGGCGCGACGTACATCGACGATGCCAAGGTGATTGCCTCCGTGCGCGCCTCGAACGGCTGGGTGCACGTCATCGACAAGGTCGTGCTGCCGAAGAGCTGAGCTGCAGCGCACGCGGACTCGGTCGCGCGGGGCGCGGCCGAGTCCGTCAGATCGCCTTGAACTCGTCGAAGGGCTGGCTGCAGTCGTTGCAGACGTGGATCGCCTTGCAGGCGGTGGAGCCGAACTCGCTCTTGAGCGTCGTGTTCCGCGATCCGCACCAGGGGCATTGCACGGGCGGCTTGGCGCGCACCAGCGCGACCAAGCCGCCGTCATTGGCGGGCCCCGGAGGCGCGATGCCGTACTTGCGCAGCTTCTCGCGCGCCGGCTCCGGAATCCAGTCGGTGGTCCAGGCAGGCGAGAGCACCGTCTTCACCTCGACGCGCGGGGCCCCGGCCGCCGTCAGCGCCGCGACCACATCGCGCTCGATCTCGAACATCGCCGGGCAGCCGCTGTAGGTCGGCGTGATGGTCACGTCCACCGTGCCGTCGTCGCGCTGCGAGGCGTCACGCACGATGCCGAGCTCCACCACGGAGATGACCGGCACCTCGGGATCGGGCACCGTCCCGAGGATCTCGTACAAGCGGTCGCGGCTGAACGTCTGCATACGTGACGAACGCGGCAGTCACCCGCCGCGTTCACGCCTCACCAGGTCGCGCCAGGATGCGCCCGCGCCACGCTCTGCATCGTTGCGAGCAGATGCCCGATGTGCTCCGTGTGCCGCCCGCGCCGCCCGCCCTGCTGCATCGGGCCGTCGGCTGGCCGCGTGAGGGTCGCGCGCGCCAAGACGTCGTTCACGATGGCATCCCAGCGGGACTTGATGCCCGCCAAGTCGATCGTGATGCCGGCCGCGGCGACGGCGCGGTCGATCTCATCGCTCACGAACAGTTCGCCCGTGTACTTCCACAGGCGATCCAACGAGGCCTGCACCCGCGCGTGGCTCTCGGCCGTGCCATCACCCAGGCGCACCACCCACTCGCCGGAATGGCGCAGGTGATACTTGTCTTCCTTGATGGCCTTGGCCGCAATCGCCGCCAGCTCCGCGTGTCCGCACTTCGTGAGTTCGTCGAGCAGCAGCACGCTGTGCGCATCGAACAGGAACTGGCGAACCATCGTGTCGCCGAAGTCTCCCTTCGGCAGCTCGACGAGCAGGCAATTCCTGAACTGCGTCCCGTCACGGAAGTAGGCCAGCGCATTCTCGTCGCGGCCCTTGCCCTCGGTCTCACCGGCGAGCTTGAGCAGCTGCGAGGCTTGCCCGATCAAATCCAGCGCGATGTTCGCCGTCGCGATGTCTTCTTCGAGGATGGGACCATGCCCCGTCCACTCCGACATGCGATGCCCGAGGATCAAGCGATCGTCGCCAAGCCGCAGCAGGTACTCGACCAGCGGCGCCCCGAGCGTCGGCCCGCGCGCGCCGGCCACGACGCCAACGCCCGCCTTGGCCTCACCGGCGGCGATGCCGCCTTCTTCTTCCTGATGGGCGGCCATCAGAAGACGCGCACGCCCTGTGGGACCTTATAGAACTGCGGATGCCGATACGCCTTCTCGTTGCCGGGCTCGAAGAAGGGGCCCGCATCGGACGGCGCCGACGCCGTGATCGCCGACGACGGTACCACCCAGAGGTTCACCGCCTCGCCGCGGCGCGTGTACACGTCGCGCGCATTCTGCAGCGCATGCTCCGCGTCCGTCGCGTGCAGCGAGCCCGCATGCTCGAAGGGCTCACCCTGGTTCCCCTGGGTGAACACTTCCCACAGCGGCCAAGACTGTTCGTTGCTCATCGTCATGCCGCCGAGGACTTCGCCGACCGCTTCGCCGCGTGCGCCAACGCCGCCTCGCGCACCCACGCGCCGTCATCGTGCGCCTTGTTGCGCGCCGCGAGCCGCTCCGCGTTGCAGGGCCCGTTGCCCTTCACGACGTCCCAGAACTCCGACCAATCGATCTCGCCGAATTCCCAGTTCTTGGTCTCGGGGTTGTACCCCAGATCCGGATCCGGCAGTGTGATGCCGATCGCCTGCGCCTGCGGCACCGTCAGGTTCACGAAGCGCTGGCGCAGCTCGTCGTTGGTCTTCCGCTTCACGCGCCACTTCAGCAGCTCGGCAGAATTCGGCGAATCCTTGTCCGACGGCCCGAACATCATCAGCGACGGCCACCAGAAGCGGTTCACGGCGTCCTGCAGCATCTCCTTCTGCGCCGGCGTGCCCTTGGCTAGCGTGGCGCAGATCTCGTAGCCCTGGCGCTTGTGGAAGTTCTCTTCCTTGCAGATGCGCACCATCGCGCGGGCGTAGGGGCCGTAGCTCGCCTTCGCCAGCACCGTCTGGTTCACGATTGCCGCGCCGTCCACGAACCAGCCGATCACGCCCATATCGGCCCAGCTCAGCGTCGGATAGTTGAAGATCGACGAGTACTTGGCCGAGCCGTCGAGCAACTGGTTGAACAGGTCGTGGCGGTCCACGCCCAGCGTCTCGGTGCCGCAGTAGATGTAGAGCCCGTGCCCGGCCTCGTCCTGCACCTTGGCGATGAGGCTCATCTTCCGCCGCAGCGAGGGCGCGCGCGTGATCCAGTTGCCCTCGGGCAGCATCCCGACGATCTCGCTGTGCGCGTGCTGCGCCATCATCC
>PNKF01000187.1 GCA_013822285.1 Gemmatimonas sp. | reverse complement strand
CGCATCGTGCGCTATGCCTTCGAGTACGCCGTCAAGCACGGCCGCAAGAAGGTGACCATCGTCCACAAGGCGAACATCCTCAAGAACACCAGCGGATTGTTCCTCGAGGTGGGTCGGCAGATCGCGAAGGAGTACGAGGGCCGCGTGCAGTCGGACGACAAGATCGTCGATGCCTGCGCCATGGAGCTGGTGCTGCGTCCCGAGCGCTTCGACGTGATGGTGACGACGAATCTCTTCGGCGACATCCTGTCCGACTTGACCAGCGGCTTGGTGGGCGGACTCGGCCTCACGCCGGGTGCGAACATCGGCAAGGACTGCGGCATCTTCGAGGCCGTGCACGGTACGGCGCCGGACATCGCGGGGCAGGGCATCGCGAATCCGACGGCGGTGATGCTCGCGGGCTGCCAGCTGCTCGACTACGTGGGCGAAGGCGCGCGCGCCGATCGCATCCGTGCGGCGATCGCGCATGTGCTGCGCGAGAAGAAGACGGTCACGCGCGACGTCGGTGGCTCGGCGACGACCGACCAGTATACCGACGCCGTGATCGCGCGGTTGGCGCAGGGCTGAGTCACGCATGCGGTTGCTGCAGGTCTCCGACGTGCACTTCGGCCGCCATGCGGTGGCCGCGTACACGGACGCCGTCGTCCGACGAGTCGCCGCCGGCCGCTATGACGCGGTCGTCGTCGCCGGAGACCTCACGCAGCGCAATTTCCGCGAGCAGTTCCGTGCGGCGAAGCAGTGGCTGGACGCGATGCGCGCGCACGCGCCGGTGTTCACGGTGCCGGGCAACCACGACGTCGCGTGGTGGTGGAAGCCCGTCGGGCTCGGCGTCGAGGCGCCGCTGCTGGCCGGCTACCGGCGCTGGATCAACGCCGAGTTGGAGCCCACGCTGCAGCTGCCGGGCGTGACGATCGTCGGCCTCAATTCCTGTCACGGCGTGCGCACGTACACGCTGACGACCCGTGCTCGCGATCTCTCAGTGGTCGGCGCGATTCGTCCCGAGCAGTGGGCGAAGGCGAAGCGCGCCTTCGATGCCGCCCCAGCCGGCGATCTCAAGGTCCTGGTATTCCACCACAACCTGCTGCGCGGCGATCTCTCGCGGCGCTGGGGCTTGGTGAACAAGGCCGACGGCATCGGCGAAGCGTTGCAGACCGGCGCCGACCTCGTACTGAATGGCCACGATCACCAGACGCGCATCGAGGCCTTGGAACTGATGGGCCGACGCATGGTCGTCTCGCACAGCACGAGCTTCTGCGAGCGCACGCGCGGAGGACTGCCGGCCGCGTTCCAGGAGGTCGAGGTCGAGCCCAGCCGCTTTGTCGTGCGTGCCTGCGTGTGGGACGCCGACGCGCGCGAGTTCTCGCCCCGCAACGACCGCGTGTTCGCGCGATGAGCCGGCGCCGCGAAGACGACCAGCTCGGCCTCTTCGGCGCGCCGGTGCACGGGGACGCGCCGATCGACGGCACACTCGCGCTGCAGCCACAGCTCTCCGCCGTGCCTGAGACGGACGACGCGGACGCCTTGGCCGAGCAGGAAGAGGAAGACGCCGAAGACGCGGCACGCGCCGCCGATCAACTGCTCGGCACGTTGCGCGGACTCGGCCTGCAACACGTGCGCACGCTGGTGCTGACGCGCAATCGCAGCGTGGTGGTGTCGCTCAAGGGCTTCGAGCTGCGGCTGCACGAAGGCTTCTGCGCGGCGCCCCGCGAGCTCCATGCGCAGATCGTGCGCTTCGTGATGGCCAAGAAGCCCTGGGAGAAACAGGCGGCGCGTCAGGCGATCCTCAGCTTTCCGCTCCCCAAGCACACCAAGCCGCCGCGTGCGCCGGAGCGCACGCATCCCGAGGACGAGCCGCTGGCCGAGCGGCTGGCCGAATGGCACACGCGGCTCAATGGAGAACGCTTCGGCGCGAAGCTGCAGCAGATTCCGATTCGCATTTCGCGGCGCATGCTGCGACGGCTCGGGCACTACGCGCCGGATGTGGTGGGCGGCGGCGCGGAGATCGCGATCAGTGCGCGGCATCTCCGCCGCGATGGATTCGCGAGTGCCGTCGAAACGCTGCTGCACGAGATGGTGCACCAGTGGCAGCACGAGAACGGGCTGCCGATCGATCACGGGCTCGACTTCCGGCGGAAGTGCCGTGAGGTCGGGGCGGTCCCGCGGGCGAAGCGGCCGGTCTGAGTCGGCCGCACCAGCGCCTTACGCAGCGTTCGGCTTCACTTCGCGCAGCAGCGCCGCGAGCATCGCCTTGGCGAGCTCCTCCTCGCCCATGAACACTTCGACGCGCGGCTCGTGCCGCAGCTCCTCGGCTTCGTTGTCGCCGTGCGTGCGCACGATCACGGGTAGCTCCGGCCGCAGGCGATGCGCGATGTCCATGATGGCCTTCACCCCGATGGTGTCGGGTGTCGCGATGACCAGCGCGCGCGCACGGGAGACATGCGCCTGGATCAGCACCTCGGGCTCCGTGGCGTCGCCGGCGACGGCGGGGATGCCCTCGGCGCGCAGCCGCGCGACAATCTCGCGATTCTGTTCGGCGACGACGAAGGTCAGGTTCTGCGCCTTCAGCGCCTCGCCGATGCGGCGGCCCACGCGTCCGTAGCCGACGATCAGCAGGTGGTTCGTCAGCTTCGCCGGCGTGAAGGAATGCGGCAGTTCAGCCAGACGGTCGTTGGGCCGCGCCATGTACCGCGCGAGCCGCGACCGCTTGAGGATCCACTTGCGCGCCGGCTCGATGGCGGAAAACACCACCGGGTTGAGTGCGATCGAAATGACCGCACCGGCGAGAATGAGATTCTGGCCTTCCAGCGAGAGCAGGCCCAGGGCTACGCCCATGCCCGCAAGGATGAACGAGAACTCGCCGATCTGTGCGAGCGCCGCAGAGACCGTGAGCGCCGTGTTGAGTGGGTACCGGAAGATCAGCACCAGCCCGAAGGCGGCGATGGACTTGCCGATGATGATGATGAACAGGACCGTGAGGATCTTGAGCGGTTCTTCCCAGAGCAGGGCCGGATCGAAGAGCATGCCGACCGACACGAAGAACAGCACGGCGAACGCGTCGCGGAAGGGCAGGGACTCGTCGGCGGCCCGGTGCGAGAACTCCGACTCGCGCATCACCATGCCGGCGAAGAACGCACCGAGCGCGTAACTCACGCCGAAGATCACGCCGGCGGCGTAGGCGATGCCGACCCCCGCGGCCATCACGGCCAGCGTGAACAGCTCACGCGAGCCCGTGCCGGCGATGCGGAGCAGCAGCCAGGGGAAGACCCGGCGGCCGACGACGAACATCAGCACGACGAAGAGCACCACGCTGCCCATCGTCAGCGACAGCGTCTTGGCCAGTGAGCCGCTGCCGGCGACGGCGGTGTCGCTGCCGAGGGCGGCGGCGAGCGGTGGCATCAGGACCAGCGCCACCACCATCGCGATGTCTTCCATCACCAGCCAGCCGACGGCGATGCGGCCGGTCAGGGTCTCCAGCGAGCCGCGGGCCTCGAGCGCACGCAGCAGCACGACGGTCGAAGCGCAGGAGAGTGAAAGGCCGAAGACCACGGCCGCGCCAGCGTCCCAATGCCACCAGTAGTGCGCCACCGCCGCGCCGAGCAGGGTCGCGACGCCGATCTGCAGCACGGCACCGGGCACCGCGATGCGGCGCACCGAGAGCAGGTCCTCGAGCGAGAGGTGCAGGCCCACGCCGAACATCAGGAGCATCACGCCGATCTCGGCGAGCTGTTGGATCAGCTCGATGTCGCCCGTGAATCCGGGCGTATACGGCCCCATCACCACGCCGGCAATGAGATAGCCCACGAGCGCGGGCATCCGGAGCCGAACCGCGATGTAGCCGAGGATCAGGGCCAGTACGAAGGCCCCGGCGATGGTCGAGATGAGGGTGACGCTATGGGGCATCGGCGCGGGTCATGAGGTGGGTGGCTCGGACGATGTCTGGCTTCTGAAAGAAGGTATCTGCGCCGCAGGGCGAGCGGCACCCGTTTTCGCTAGATTTCTGTGTCACTTCTTCCCACGTGCCGATGGCCTCCGATCTCGACACCCAGTCCTTTCTCGCTTCGCCGCAGCTCAAGCCGCGCGAGGGCGATCTCTTCAACATCGATGCCGCGCTGACCGAAGAGGAGCGCGCCGTCCGTGATTCCGTCCGCGCCTTCGTGGACGAGAAGGTCCTGCCGATCATCGGTCAGTGCTATGTCGAGGGCCGCTTCCCGAAGGAGCTCATCGCCGAGATGGGCGAGAACGGCTACCTCGGCGCCAACCTGCCGGAGGAGTACGGCTGCGCGGGCCTGAGCAACGTCATGTATGGGCTCATCAACCAAGAGCTCGAGCGCGGGGACTCGGGCATCCGCTCGTTTGCCTCGGTGCAAGGCTCGCTGGTGATGTACCCGATCTACGCCTTCGGCAGCGAGGAGCAGAAGAAGCACTATCTGCCCAAGATGGCGAAGGGTGAGATCATCGGCTGCTTCGGCCTCACGGAGCCCGACTACGGCTCGAACCCCGCCGGGATGATCACGCGCGCG
>PNKF01000186.1 GCA_013822285.1 Gemmatimonas sp. | reverse complement strand
CCGAAGTGCTGGTCGATGGGAATCGCTGGGCCGTCGTGACGCAGCCAGAGGACTATACGGACCTCGTGCGGCAGGATGTGGAATCCCCCCAATGGCAGGAGATCTGATGCGGATCGGCTTGATGGCGGACACGCATGACCGGGTGCCGGCAGTCGACGCGCTGTTGCGCGAGATGTTGCGCCGGGAAGTGCATTTCGTGCTGCACGCGGGTGACTACTGCTCCCCGTTCTCGTTGAAGCCGTTCCAGGATCACAGCGTCGCCATGGCCGGCGTGTTCGGACGCAACGACGGCGATCAAGAGGGCCTGCGTGCGATGGCGGCCCAGGCGATGGGGCAGGAGCTGTTCGAATCGCCCCACGCGATGACGATGGCCGACCACAAGATCCTCGTGGTGCATGACATCGGCGACGTGGTCGAGCGCTCGGTCCTGGCCCACGCGGTCGTCGTGCATGGTCACACGCACCTGCAGGAAATGAAGACGCGCAACAACACCCTGATCGTGAACCCCGGCGAAGCCTGCGGTTGGCTGTACGGCGCGCCATCGGCGGCGATCCTCGACCTCGCCAGCATGCAGGTCGAGTTCATCAAGCTGGACGGCCCGGAGTGGAAGACCTGAGATGCATGACGGTTCGCGGATTCTGATTCTCGACTGCGGCTCGCAGTTCACGCAGCTCATCGCCCGTCGCGTACGCGAGGCGCGCGTCTACTCCGAAATCCATCCGCCGACGCGCTCGCTGGCGTGGATCCGCGAGTGGAAGCCCACGGCGATCATCCTCTCCGGCGGACCGAGTTCGGTGACCGACGAGGGCGCGCCGAGCTTCGATCCGGCGATCCTCGATGTGGCTCCGCTGCTGGGCGTGTGCTACGGCATGCAGTGGATCGCCCATGTGAGCGGCGGTGAAGTGAAGGGCGGCGGCCACCGCGAGTACGGTCGCGCCGAGATCGAGGTCAAGGAGAACACAGGCCTGTTCGCCGGCTTCGACAAGGGCGAGCGCAGCATCGTGTGGATGAGCCACGGCGACCATGTCGAAGTGGTGCCGAAGGGCTACGTGCTCACGGCGTCGAGCGACGGCAATCCGGTGGTGGCCTTCCGGCACGAGTCGAAGCCGGTGCACGCGGTGCAGTTCCACGCGGAAGTGGCGCACTCGGTGCGTGGCGCGGAGATCATCCAGAACTTCCTGTTCAACATCGCGGGCGCGAAGCCGGACTGGACGCCGGGGCACTTCATCGAGCAGGAAGTTGCCAAGATCCGCGAGCTGGTCGGTGATGCGCAGGTGATCTGCGGACTCTCCGGGGGCGTGGACTCGTCGGTGGCGGCCGCGCTGGTGCACAAGGCGATCGGCGATCAGCTCACCTGCATCTTCGTGGACACGGGCCTGCTGCGCCTGCACGAGCGCGAGCAGGTGGAGCGCACGATGGGCCAGCACCTGGGCATCAAGCTCGTGACGGTGCGCGCCGAGGATCGCTTCCTGACGGCGCTGAAGGGGCTCGACGAGCCCGAGGCGAAGCGCAAGGCGATCGGTCACACCTTCATCGACGTGTTCGAGGATGCGTCGGCCAAGGAAGGCAAGGACGCCAAGTTCCTCGTGCAGGGCACGCTGTATCCTGACGTGATCGAGTCGGTGAGCGCCAAGGGCGGCCCCAGCGCGACGATCAAGACGCACCACAACGTGGGCGGCTTGAAGCCGGACATGAAGTTCAAGCTCATCGAGCCGCTGCGCGAGCTGTTCAAGGACGAGGTGCGCAACGTGGGCCGCGAGCTGGGGCTGCCGGAGGAGATGGTGGGGCGGCATCCGTTCCCCGGTCCTGGCTTGGCCATCCGGGTGCTCGGCGCGGTGGATCCCGCGAACGTCGAAACGCTGCGGCGTGCGGACGCGATCTATCTCGAGGAGATCCGCGCCGCGGGGCTCTACAACGAGATCTGGCAGGCCTTCGCGGTCTTCCTGCCCGTGCGCAGCGTAGGCGTGATGGGCGACGGTCGCACTTACGAACACGTGATCGCGCTGCGCGCGGTGACGAGCACGGACGGCATGACGGCGGATTGGTATGCCTTCCCGCATGAGGTGCTGGCGCGGATCTCGAATCGCATCATCCGCGAGGTGAAGGGCATCAATCGCGTAGTGTACGACATCAGCTCGAAGCCGCCGGCGACGATCGAGTGGGAGTGACGGCTAAGCCGTTACTTTCCCTGCTGTGAACCTCGCCGCCCTGCGCCCCACGAAGTCCGAGCTCGTCGAGATGGCCAAGCTGGCCCTCCCGATCGTGCTGGTGAACGTCGGCATGCAGGGGCAGGGGCTGGTCGACGCCATCATGCTGGGACGCGTGTCGTCGACGGATCTCGCGGCCGGCGGACTGGGGAACTTCTACTTCTTCGGCGTCGCCATCATCGGGATCGGCATCCTGATGGCGCTCGATCCGGTGATCGCGCAGGGCGTGGGGGCGAAGGACGAAGCGCAGATCGCGCGTGGAGTCCAGCGCGGCGTCTTGATGACCGTCATCGTCGCGATTGTCGTGTCGTTGCTGTTCCTGCTCGCCCGCCCGGTGCTCGCGATGCTGCGCCAGCCGCCGGAAGTCGTGCCGCTGGCCTCGGCCTATGTGCTGTACAGTATCCCCGGCATGCTGCCGTTCTTCGCGTTCAACATGCTGCGCCAGACGCTGCAGGCCTTCCATCGCGTGGGGCCGGTGGTCTGGGGCGTGGTCGTCGGCAACGTGGTGAATGCCTTCCTCAATTGGGTGCTGATCTACGGCAACTTGGGCTTCGAGGCGCGAGGAGTGGTCGGCTCGTCCATCGCGACGAGCATCTCACGTTGGGTGATGGCCTTCGTCGTGCTCATCGGTGCCTGGCCGATGCTGCGGCCGTATCTCACGCGCTGGCTCCCCGAAAGCTGGCAGGTCGCGCCTTTGCTGCGGATGTTCCGGCTCGGCTTGCCGGTTGGCCTGCAGTTCCTCGCCGAGGCCGGTGCGTTCGGGCTGACCACGGTGATGACCGGCTGGATGGGCACGACGGTGCTCGCCGGCCATGAGATCGCCCTGAGCTTGGCCTCGATGACGTTCATGGTGCCGATGGGCGTCGCTGCTGCGGCGGCGGTGATGGTGGGGCACGCGATCGGACGCGGCGACGTGGCGGCCTCGCGGCGCGATGCGGTGGCGGCGCTGGTCGTCGGCGTGGGCTTCATGGCGCTGTGTGCGATTGCCTTCGCGCTGGTGCCGGAGGCGTTGGCTGGTCTCTACACGCGCGATGCCGCGACGTTCGCGCTCGCGGCGACGCTGATTCCCGTCGCGGCGGTGTTCCAGGTGTTCGACGGCACGCAGGTGATCAGTGCCAGCATCCTCCGTGGCGCCGGCGACACGCGTGTGCCGGCGATCCTGCATGGCTTGAGCTTCTGGGCCGTGGGCATCCCGTTGGGCGCGCTGATCGCGTTCGCCTTCGACCAGGGCGCCGTTGGGCTCTGGTGGGGACTCACCGCGGGCCTCGCGGCGGCGGCGGTCCTGCAGTTGCAGCGCGTGCGGATGAAGCTTGGGCGCGACGTGGAGCGGCTCGTCGTCGAACATTGAACTATCGCGCGGCGCGCCGGCTGCGTCGCGCGATTGATGCCTTGCACTCCCGGTGTCAGCGTCGCTTGCCGCCGAGCAGGCTGCCGAGCACGCCGCGCACGATGCTGCGCGAGATGGCCGTACCGGTCGAGCGCGCCGCGCTCTTGGCCATGATGTCGACGAGTCCGTCGCGCTTGCCGCCGCGTGGGCCGACGGTACCGAAGAGGAGGCCGCCGAGTGCGCCAGCAATGCCGGCTGCGGCGGCGCCTGAGCCACCAGCCGCCCCGCCGCTCGTGGGCGCCGCCGGCGGAATGCCAGTCGTGCGTCCACCGCTCGCCGGCGGGGCAGTCGCTGGCGCGCTCTCGGCCCGCGCCCGCAGCATCTCGAACGCGGACTCGCGATCGACATGCTGCTCGTACACACCCGCCACGACGCTCTGCTGCATCACCGCCGCGCGTTCCTCGGGCGTGAGCGGCCCGATGCGGCTGCCGGGCGCGAACATCCAGGCCCGCTCGGTGATCCCTGGTGTGCCCTTGGCATCAAGCAAGGAGACCAGTGCTTCGCCGACGGAGAGCTCGAGGATGGCCTGCTCGATATCCAGCGCCGGGTTCGGCCGCATGGTCTCGGCCGTGGCCCGTACGGCCTTCTGGTCGCGCGGGGTGAAGGCGCGCAGTGCGTGCTGGATGCGGTTGCCCAACTGTCCGAGCACCTTCTCGGGGATATCCATCGGATTCTGCGTCACGAAATACACGCCGACGCCCTTCGAACGAATGAGTCGCACGACGAGCTCGACCTTCTCGACCAGCGCCGCCGGCGCATCCGCAAAGAGCAGGTGCGCTTCGTCGAAGAAGAACACCAGCTTCGGCTTCTCGAGGTCGCCGACTTCGGGCAGGTTCTCGAAGAGCTCGCTGAGCAGCCAGAGCAACGAGCAGGCGTAGAGCCGCGGATTCTGCATCAGCGTGTCGGCGGCGAGGATGTTCACGACGCCCTTGCCGTCGACGGTCTGCATGAGATCGTCGATGTTGAGCATGGGCTCGCCGAAGAACGCTT
>PNKF01000185.1 GCA_013822285.1 Gemmatimonas sp. | reverse complement strand
CCCAGAAAACAAGCTCTCGGTGCAGACGCGCCAGCCGGTCGCGCTCGCGCTGAAGGACCCGATTGGGCAGCTCATTCTGGGCAACCAGAGTGAGTTCCTCGCCATCGCGCGCGCCGCGAATCTTCCCGCCGAGTCCATGGCGCTCGAGCTGATCAGCGTCGCCCGGAAGAAGCCGAGCATCCGCAAGTGCGAGCCCGATAGCATCCTGACGTTCATGTTCGACGCGGCGAAGCTCGGCCTCATGATCGGGGTCGAGCTCGACCCGGTTCCCGTCGGCCACGGCAAGGGCAACAACCGCGTGACGCGCCTCGAGGCCTGGCCCAACTACAAGGGCTACCGCACCCTCGCTATCGGCTCGGGCGTAATCCGTGACGCGTTCAGCCAGGTCGTCTTCGAGGGCGACAACTACGAGTTCTCGCTCACGCCCGTGCCGCATGTCGCCAAGCACATCCCGGGGCCGAACTTCGGGAAGATGAAGCATGCCATCGAGGTCTACGCGACGGGCGTGTACCCGGGAGGCCGGACGCGCTCCATCCGGCTCACGCGCGACCAGGTCATGGCGCTGCGAGCCCGCAACCGCGGCGACACCACGGCCAACGATTCCCCGTGGGTGCAGCACGAGGAGGCGATGTGGCAGGCAAAGGCTATGAAGGTGCTGGCCAAGAGCATCCCGCAGAACAAGCGGTTGCGGGCGCTGCAGGAGGTCGAGGCGCGCTACGAGGTCGTCAGCGAGACGCCTGCGCTGCCGCCCGCTGAGGCCACGCATCCCGCCGAGGGCGACGAAGGCGGCGACACGCCCGTACTGCCCGGACAGGAGGAGCCGCAGCCCGAGACCAAGCCGGAGCCGACTCCGGAGCAGAAGCTCCGCGCCGCGCACTCGGTGGCCATCAAGTTCCGCAGCGGGCACGTGCGGATGCTCTCGGAGATCCGCAACGGCCAGCTCGAGAAGCTGCTGCAGGCCTATCGCGACCGGCTGCAGGAAGATTCGGACAACGACGAGCTCGTGCACCAGGCGAGCGCGATTGCCTACGTGCTTGACGCCCGCAAGGACGGACGCTCGCCAGAACCCGCTGCGCAGCCGGAGGTCTGATGTTCACCAAGATCAAGTACAAGCAGGGCGAGCTCATCCTCGAGTGGCGCGACGGGGACGACAACGAGTCCGTCGTGCACGCGATGACCTCGACCGAGGACCCGCGGCCGGAGTTCCACACGGCCCTGCAGGCGCTCACAGCCCATGTCCTGCGCGTCTGCCAGTTCCCGATCGACTACGCCGACGAGATGAAGATCATCGGCGTCGCGCTGAGCGAGAACGACCATCAAGGGCGCGGCGTGGTCGTGACCGCGACGAAGAAGCTGCCGGGCCTCAAGGCCCCACTCGTCATCAACACGCCGCACGTGACCGAGTCCGAAGGCGAGCAGCCCGGCGCGCTGCGCCAAGAGTCCATTGACCTGATCGAGGAGCTGATCGCCGAGGCCGTCCGCTTCCGGAAGGGCGAGCGCGCGCAGCAGGATATGTTCGCCGACCAGCAGAAGGCGGCGTGATGGCGCTGCAATACCGCGTCGCCCCGCTTCCGCAGCCGTGGCCTGGCGAGCCCACGGGTCGCCGGAAGGTCTCGCCGTTCAAGGTCAACTGGACCTCCACGCTCCGTCTGCTTGAGACGGAGCTGAAGGCCCTGCATGCGCAGGATGTGGTACTCCGACTGGCCGTGACGGACACCCAGATCCGCAACGATGGCGGCGTCCGTGCCGACGCCCGCATCAAGGATCCGTCCGTCGTGCTCGAGTTCAAGAGCGGCGCCGATCGGCTGTCGTTCCCGTGCGACCGCTTCAACTGGTGGGAAGACAACGTCCGCGCGATTGCGCTCGCCCTCGAAGCGCTGCGCAAGGTCGACCGCTACGGCGTTCGCAGCGGGCGGCAATACGAGGGGTTCAAGGCGCTGCCGGGCGGGAACCATGCGCCTGCTGTGAAGACGGTGACGATTGAGGCGGTCGCGGAGCGCCTGGAGCAGCTGTGCCGCGGGGCTGTCACCGCCTTCTACATCAAGCTCGACGTCTCTGCGGCGCGAGATGCCGTAAGGCGCGCGGCGCTCAACACGCACCCCGATTCCGCCACTGGGAGTACTGCCGCGTTCCAAGAGCTCCAGCAGATCAAGCATGCGCTTTCGAAGTATCACGGGGTGACGCTGTGATGCAGTCGTCGCCCGTCCATCGCGCGCGCGCCAAGGAGTTCACGATGGCCTGCATCGTCGAGAACCTCGCCGTGCTCAACGGAGAGAAGACGGAGGAGCAGGCGGTCGACGATCTCTGCGCGCGCTTCTTCCCCAACCTCTCCGGCGTCGACACCGCGCGCCAGGAGGAGTCATGAAGGGCACTGCAAAAAACCGTCCACACGTGCTCTCGCAGTCGCCCAACCCGTGCGACTGCGGGCATGCCAAGGAACAGCACATCAGCGGCTACTTCGCCTGCTATGCGCCGGGATGCCACTGCAGCAAGTTCGCCCTGCCGGGTTCACGGCGGGATCCGCAGCCGGCGCGCCTGCCGGGGAGCGCAGCGTAATGGCGCGCGACATCGGATTCATCGAAGCGAAGGAACAGAAGCTGCGGTGCGCGTGCGGGCATCCGCGCAGCGCGCACTGTTCGGCCTCGCACAAGCACTACGAGCTGGGGGCCTGCACCAGGAAGGTGCCGACGCCGATCGGCGAGTCCGAATGTCCGTGCCTCGAGTATCAGCCCGCGAGGGCTGCATGAGCACGAGCCTCTATGTCCTCGTGGATTCGCACGAGCCGAGTCGGGTGCGCTACGTCGGAATCAGCATTGCTCCGCTGTCTCGCATGAAGATGCACTGTGAGGCGCCCAGCATCAGCACCCTCGTCGGCGAGTGGATTCTCGGTTTGAAGTGGCGCGAGCGCCGGCTGCCGGAGATGCGGGTCGTCGGCGAGTTCGCCAATCGCGAAGAGGCAAAGGCCGCAGAGCGTCGGCTCATTGCCTCGTTGCAGGAGCAGGGGCAGGCCGACCTCAACATGCTGCTCGTATCGAAGGAGGTTGGATGAGGCCGCTTGAAGTCGTCATCGGAGACTTCCGTGAAGAAGCCGCTGCGTTGCGACGAAACGGCCATACGCTGCAGGCCATCAGTCTTGAGCGCTGCCTGGACGAGGTCTCGGTCGCCGCGCGCGACTTCCTCGACTGGATCTCCGAGGGCGAGGCCATGCTGCGGTCCGGACGCGGTCTTGACTACCTGCGCGCGCGCCGCGCCACGTGGGAGGAGGATGGCCTCGCGAAGAAGGTCGGGCGGCGATGGTGGTACCGGCGCTGCGTGATCGAGCGCCGCAAGTTCACGTCCATCACGCGCGCTGAGGCGCGCCAGGGGAAGAGCGCGTGAAGCCCATTGCGACCTACGGCATCGCCCGCTCGGGGGCCTACGTGCGCGTCGCGCAGGTGACGCTTGCGTCAGGGCCGGCCGTGCAAGTGCAGTGGCGAGAGGGCGTGGTGCGGCACAAGCGGGCCTTCCCGGCGACTACCCAGGGTCGCGCGCACGCTAAGGCGTTCGCCCAAGGCACGCACCAGCGCCTCTCGGCAGCGCCGGGATCCGACGCGCCCCGCATCACGCTCGAGCAGCTCTTCGAGCGTTACGTGCTGGCGTGCGAGGCGAGCTGGCGTCCGAAGACCCGCATTAACGAGATCAACCGCTGGCGCTACTTCGTCCAGGCACTGGGGCCGAACACTTTTGCGCACTTGGTAACTCCGGACACCCTCGACGAGCTACGCCGCAAGCTGATCAAGAACGGCGGCAGCCGCGGGCAGCCGATCGCGCCAAATCAGGTGCACGCGATCATCTCCAACGTCTGCCGGGTCTGGCGCCTTGCGACGGCCCGTCGCTGGATTGAGAGCAACCCGCTCGCCGGCTACCGAATCCCGCGGTCGAAGGAAGACCGGCCGATGGACGTGGATGAGTTCCACCCCGACGAGGCCGCGGCGCTGATGCGCAAGCTGCCGGCCGGAGACTCGAGGTTCTGGCGGGCCCACGTGGCGTGCCGCATCGCGGGTACACAGGGCCCTCGCGTGAATGCGCTGCTGCTGAGCCACGACGCCGACTGGGACCTCGAGGCGCGCGTGGTGCGCTGGCGTGCGGAGACGGACAAACTCGGGCGTGAACGCTTCCAGCCGCTCACCCGAGACGCCGTCGCGGCGGTACGCATCGCACGGATCTGGCGGCAGCGGATTGGCTACACCGGCAAGTACCTACTGCCGGCGACGAAGGCCGCGCGCCGTGCGGAAGACCTGCCGTGGACGTATCAGGCACTGCAGCAGTTGCTCCACAGGGCATGCAAGCGCGCTGGCGTCCAGGTGAAGAAGTTCCGCGCGCTACACGGTTTCCGGCGCATGGCGGCGACAAACGTGATCGAGGCGACGGGTGGCGACGTAAAGGCCGCAGGCGACTGGATCGGCGACAACGATCTTCGGGTGCTGTTGCGCAGCTACGCGAAGAAGCGGCCGGAGAAGATGGTCCGCGTCGCGAACCTCATCCAAATGCCGACCGAAGGGGCCGCGTCAGCGACCCCTGAACGACACTCAACCCCTGCGGGGAGGCCGTAAGTCTATGTCCTACAAG
>PNKF01000184.1 GCA_013822285.1 Gemmatimonas sp. | reverse complement strand
TTCCGCCGGCATCGTCATCCGCACGCTGGACATCGGCAGCAACACATCCGCGACGCGACCCTGTTGGTCGCAGGACGCCGCGAGCAGTTCACTGACCCGCCGCCGCAGTCCACTGATGCCCGCCCGTCCCGTCGCGAACAGCGGCGTCAGCGATTCCGCGCCCAACGCCTCCAGCACATCGGTGCGCAGCCCGTCGAACAATCCGGCATCGCGGGCCGCGAGCAGATCGAGGATGCGGTCGCCGATCGCCACCCCGCAGCGCGCCGCTTGGCCCTCCGCCGGGACGAAGCACCCGAACGGCAGGTTCTGGATCGGGAAATCACACTCGGCGGCGTTGGCCGTCTCCACCCAACTGCGCAGGGCGGGATCGATCGTCGGGTCTGGCGTCATGTCCGTGGGGGGAGGAGCTGGAGCGCGGCAAGGTCCTGCACCGGCTCCTCAAAAGAGCAGGATCCAAACGATCCCGCAAATCGCGTGCGCGCCTGGGCGACCTGTGCCGCACTCGCATGCAAGCCACGCCACGAAATGCCGTCCGCATCGGCGTTGATCGCCGACGCCTCGCGTTCTTCGAGCAACCCGACAAGCACCGAGGGCTCATGCCCGGAGTGCAACAGCGTCGCCGCAAGGAAGACGTTGAGGAATCCGTACATCGTCCCGCGCGCCGCATCCGGCGCGTAGGTCAACGGATACTCGCCGCGCAGCGGATGGTGCAGCCCCGCCGTCGCCTTGAACGGCACCTGACGCTGTACGCACTCGGCGAGGAAGCGCAGCACATCCTGCGGCGCGGGGAATGCCTCGGCGGTGAGCCCACCGGTGCGAATCTTCGCCCGCAGTTGCACACGGGCAATCGCCTGCACCAACTCGGAGAGATCGTCCTCGACGGGGATCTCGACGTACACCGTGAACCCGCTGAAGGCCGACGCAAGCGCGGCAATCGCGCCGGGCGTCGCCGCCTTGGCTTCGATGGTATCGATGGTCCAGCGCGCGCCGTGCGCGTGGTTGAACGCCGCGATCACGGCCGCGTCCGCTGGCCCCGCGAGCACGGACAGCTGCCACGGAGCGCCGGGAGCATCCGGCCCCAAGCGCGATGCCTCGCGCACGAACTCGTCGAGCCGCGCGACGGGCAACACGAATCGCGCGAGCATGCCGCGGTGCGGGCTGTTCCGATACGCCGCGTAGTTCTTCACCGCCGCATCCATCGGCAATGCCGCCGGCGGGAACAGCCCCGCGTAATCCACCAGGTCGTCGAGCAAGGTTTCCAACGCGTTCATGCGGTGCCTCCACGGATCGTAACGGTCCAGCGCCGCGGCTCGCCGGGCACCAGCCACGTGATGCTCTGCCAGTCGCCGAGCGCGTCCTTGTAGTTGTCGGGCGATCCAAGCGCCGGCGCGAGACACAGCGTCGGCGTGCCGATCTTCTGCAGCCGCTGCGTGCGCGCGTGCTGCATGCCGCTGCGATCGATGAACACGCCACAGTACGGCACGCCCGCGCCATCGAAGCTCAGCGTCAGTCGCTTGTCGCCTTCCCAGATCTGGATCATCGAGCGTCCGGCGCCCAGTTCGAGCCACGCACCGAGCTGCGTCTTGCGCGGAATGCTCCACGGCGTCGAGAGATCCCGCGACTTCTCATCGAGCACGAGCCGGGGCCACTTGCCGTCGCCTTCCATCACGTCGCCACGGAGCTTGGCGCCCACGACCGACGCGACGCGAAAGCGTCCCCCGTCGGGCAAGCGCAATCGCGTCAGCTTGGTCAGCGGGAACGTCAGCCACGCGCTCCACAGGAACGGCAGTCGATCCTTGCCCGTCGTCTGCGCCTCGTAACGCGCCTCGACCGCGCCGTCCGGCCGCACCAACAGCGTACGGGTGAGCTCCCACGGCATGCGCTCACCGCGCCAGGTGCACACCAGCTTGTGCCCGTCGGGTTCCGTGCTCAGCTGCGTCTCGGGAACCTGTGCCCGCGCTTCACCACCCACCGGCAGCGCGCGCCCTCCCACGCCCTTCACCCACTCCGGCACGTGGCCGCCACCGGCACTTGGCGCGCACTCGTCCCATCCGGCCGCAGTGGTGGCCAGCTGATTCAACTTGGGCAGGTTCGCCGTCGCCGTGGGCAACAACCACTCATGATCGAACAGGTCCAGCGATCGCACGCGTCCGCCGTGCGTCGGGACGACCTCAACGCGCGAATCGCCCCCCTCGAGCGCGATGAACCCCGGCTCGGCAGCAGCGAGCGCGGTGGCCACGCTCAGGCGATGCTGGCCGGATCCACGCCGCGCGTCTGCATCACGCGCGTCACGGCCTCGCCGATCTTGTTGTTCGGCGTGCTGGCGCCCGCCGTCAAGCCGACGCGCAGCGGCCCCGACATCGGCAGCCACCCCGCCTCCGAGACTTCCTTGCCCGTCGCGAGATCGCGATGGCGGATCGTCCCCTGCGCCGGATCGATGCAGTTCGCGTCTTCCACGTGATAAGTGCGCACCTTCTCCGCGCACAACGCGGCCAGCGAGATCGTGTTCGACGAGTTGTACCCGCCGATCACCAGCATCACGTCCAGCGGCTCCGTGAGCAGCGCGTTCACGGCGTCCTGCCGATCCTGCGTCGCCGAGCAGATGGTATCGAAGGTGCGGAAGTTCTGGGCGCGGTACTCCGCACCGTGCACGCGCTCCATCGTCTGGCCCACCGCCTCGCCGATCGCCAACGACTCGCGGGCCAACATCGTCGTCTGGTTGGCCACGCCGATGCGCTGGAGATGCAGGTCTGGGTCGAAGCCCGGCGTCGCCGCGTGCGCATACTTCGCCAGGAAGGCCTCGCGGCCGCCAGGGAACGTACCGGCGATGTACGCCATCACGTCCTCCGCCTCGGCCATGTTGCGCACCACGAGATACGTGCCGCCAGGGTACTTCTCGACCTGTGAGGCCGTGGCCCGCGTCTCTTCGTGATAGTACTTGCCGTGAATCAGCGAGGTGAAGCCGTCCTTGGCGTAGGCGTCCACGCGCTTCCACACGTTGAGCACCGAGCCGCAGGTCGTGTCGACCATCACGCAGCCGATGCCGCGCAGCGTCTCGAAGTCGTGGATGGTCACGCCGAAGGCCGGCAGGATCACCACGTCTCCCGGCTCCACGCCCGTGTAGTCGAAGCCGTTGTCGCTGGGCTTGAGGAACACGATGCCCATTTCCTTGAGCTTCGCGTTCACGTGCGGGTTATGGATGATCTCGCCCGCGAGGTAGATCTTCTTCTCGGGGAACTTGAGCCGCGTCTGGTACGCGTACTCGACGGCCCGCTCCACGCCGTAACAGAAGCCGAATTCCTTGGCGAGGCGGATCGTCACGTCGCCGGCCGTGAGCGTGTACTCGCGGGCCAGGAGGAGGTCGACGAGCTTGCCGTCGTAATCGGCGGTCAGGGTGTCCTGGACTTCAGCCTTGAGGCCGAAGCCCTTGCGGACGTATGTGGACTCGGAAGCCATACGGGAAATCTAGCGGTGGCACCCCCCTCCCGGGGGGCGGAAATACTCGCGCGACAGGCCGCCGCGCCGTACCTTGGCGCCCATGGCCGAGCACTACGACCTGTGCGTGATCGGAAGCGGACCCGCCGGCGAGAAGGGCGCCGCACAGGCGGCCTATTTCGGCAAGTCCGTCTGCCTAATCGAACGCGCGCCGAAGCCCGGCGGTGCCGCCGTCAACACGGGGACGATCCCCTCCAAGACCCTCCGCGAGACGGCCCTGTACCTGAGCGGCCTCCGCCAGCGGGGCCTCTACGGCGTCGACTACCGCGTGAAGAGCGACATCACGATCGGCGACTTCATGCACCGCGAACGCGCCGTCGTCGAAGCCTCCTGGGAGACCATCGACGCCAATCTCGAGCGACACAAGGTCACCCGCGTGCAGGGCGCCGCGCATTTCCTGGACCCCTACACGGTCGAGGTCACGCGCTTCCAGCAACCGCAGCGTCGCATCCGCGCCGATGTGTTCCTGCTGGCCACCGGTTCGCGCCCCTCGCACCCCCCGGAGATTCCCTTCGACGGCCGCGTCGTCGTGGACTCCGACGACGTCCTCGCGCTGACGCAGATTCCCCAGCGACTCATCGTCATCGGCGGCGGCGTGATCGGCTGCGAGTACGCGAGCATCTTCGGCGCCCTCGGCGTGCGCGTCACCTTGATCAACTCGCGCGAGCGCCTGTTGATGCAGCTCGACACCGATCTCTCCGACGCGCTGCGCGTGGAACTCACGCGCCGGCTGGGCGTGCAAGTCGTGCTGGACGGCGCGGTCACGGACGTGCGGGTGGAGGGCGACCTCGCCACGGTCACCTTGGCCGACGGTCGCTCGCTCGCCGCCGATTGCGTGCTCTATTGCGCCGGCCGCGAAGGCAACAGCGAAGGCTTGCAGCTCGACAACACCGGCGTGAAGACCAACAACCGTGGCTTCGTGCAGGTGGACTCGACCTTTCGCAGCACCACGGCGCACATCTTCGCCGCCGGTGATCTCGTCGGATTCCCCGCCCTCGCCAGCACCGCGATGGAGCAGGCCCGCGTGGCGATGTGCCACGCCTTCGACCTCAAGTACAAGATGCAGATGGGCGCCGTGCTGCCGTACGGCGTCTGGACCGTGCCCGAGATCGC
>PNKF01000183.1 GCA_013822285.1 Gemmatimonas sp. | reverse complement strand
GATGTCGGCGACGACGCCTTTGCGCAGGCCCGTGGTGCGGGCCTGGCCGACGCCGAGGATGTTGACGGATGGATGCTTCGGCAGGTCCCCCACGACCTCTGCGATCACCGCAGTGGTCTTGGCGGATCCGATGTCGAGGCCGGCGACGAGACGGTCGAGGTTCATGGGCTCTGGAGGCGGACGATCACCTGGTCACGGAAGCGCAGGTCGAGTTCGCGCGGACGCCAGTTGCGGCGTGCGGCGTCGAGCTCCACCGGGAGCACCTCCGCCAACCGCGCCGCATTCACGGCGCTGTCAGCGAGGATGCGGAACTCAGGAAGCTCGAAGACGATCTCCCCCCGTCCCGCGCGGCGCACCTCGCTCACCCGAGCGAACAGCGCCGGCTCCTCAGCCTGCGTCTCCGCCAGGAGGCGAAGCAATACGGAATCCTTGCGCGCGAGCACCGGCAGGTCCACGTCGATGCGCGTGGGATCCACCGGCAGCGAGTCCCCGTCCGCGTCGGTGACGACGAGCCCGCGTGGCGTGCTGACCAAGGCCACCGGCGGATTCTCCGTCACCAGCACGACGAGGGTCCCGGGGAGCTTGCGCTTGATGCGCACTGCGCGCACCTGGGCATGCTCCGCGACCCGCGCTTCGAGGGGCGACATGTCATCCCAGACGGATGCAAGCGTGTCGACCCTCAACCGCGAAACGATTTCATCCGGCGTGGCGTAACGCAGTCCTTCGATCTCGACGCGGCGCACGCGGAAGAAATCCATCGAGCGCAACACGGCCCGTCCCCAGAATGGGGAAGACACGATCGCCAGCAAAATTGTGATGCGCGTAATGCGTCGCAGGACCCGCCGCCACTTCGGAAGCTCTGGCGCGTTCACCGCACCGACGGGGCCGCGGGCGTCGTCCATCGTCAGCCGTTGAGCAGCGCGATCAATTCGGGGCCCGTCTTCGTGATGTCGCCCGCCCCGATGGTGATGACGATGTCGCCGTCCTGTGCCGCGGCCTTGAGCGCCGCGGCCAGCGAGGCGCGCGGGCCCATCCAGCGCGGCGGCAAGCCGCGACGCTGCATGGCGTCCGCAATCAGCTGGCTCGTCACGCCCTCGATGGGCTTCTCGCGGGCCGGATAGATATCGGCGAGGAACACCAAGTCCGCCGAGGCGAGCGCGTCGCCGAAGTCGCCGGCGAAGTCGCGGGTGCGCGAGTACAGGTGCGGCTGGAAGGCGGCGAGGATGCGTCGATTCGGGAAGGCCTCGCGCGCCGCGGTGAGCGTGGCACGCAGCTCCGTGGGATGGTGCGCGTAGTCGTCGACCACTTCGATGCCCTGCACCTTGCCCAGCCGCTGGAACCGGCGCTCGGCGCCAACGAAGCTCGCCAGCCCCGGCGCCATCTGCTCGACCGTCAGCGCCCAGGGGCCGATCCCGCAGGCCAAGGCCGCGAGCGCGTTGCGCACGTTGTGTTGGCCCGGCACGCGCAGCCGCACTTCACCCATCGGCTTGCCGTCGTACTTCACTTGGAACACCGAGCCGCCGTTCTCGACGCGGATGTCGTGCGCCACCAAGCGCGCATCGGGACTCGTGATGCCGTAACGAATCACTTCCGCCGTCGCCGGACTCGGCAGCGCGTTGGCGCCCGGGTCATCGGCACAGAGCACGACGTACCGCGCGCGCCGCACATACTCGCTGAACGTCGCCGTGATGTCCGCGAGGTCGGCGTAGATGTCGAGGTGATCCGCCTCGACGTTCGTCACCACGGCGACCGTCGGCCACAGCGCGAGGAAGGAACGATCGTATTCGTCCGCTTCGACCACGAAGACCTCGTGCCCGCCCTGCGAGAGATTGCCGCCCCAGCTGTGCACGCGCGCACCGACCACGCCCGTCGGCGCCTTGCCCGCGGCGGCCAAGGCTTCGGTGGTCATCACCGTCGTCGTGCTCTTGCCGTGCGTGCCGGCGATACCGATCAACATGCCGCCGGCGGTGGCCTCGGCCAGCGCTTCGGCGCGCCGGATCACGGGAATGCCGAGCTGCTTGGCCGCGAGCAGTTCGGGATGGTCCTTCGGCACCGCCGACGTCACGACCAGCGCGCGACAGCCCGCGAGATGCGCCGCATCGTGCCCCTGCACCACCCGAATACCGAGCGCCGCGATATCCGCGGCGCCGGCCGGATTCTGGTCGCAGCCCGTGACCTGTGCGCCACGACGATGCGCGAGTTCGGCCAGCGCGGACATGCCCGCGCCGGCGATTCCCATGAAATGCACTGGCCGCGGGTCAGCGGCGTCGAGTAAGGGCATGCCTCAAAGATATGCAGCGACGTGCCGCGCGATCTCGGCCGCCGCCTGCGGTCGGCCGCGAGCCTTGGCCGCCGCGGCCATGCGCGTCAGGCGCTCGGCGTCCGACAACAGACCGCTGACCTCGCGTTCCAGCCGCGCCACGCTCAGCTCCGACTGCGGCAAGCAGACGGCCGCCCCTGCGGCCTCGAGCACCCGCGCGTTCGCCGTCTGGTGATCGTTGGCCGCCGACGGCAGCGGCACGATCACGCTGGGGATGCCCCAGGCGCAGAGTTCGCTGGTCCCCATCATGCCACCGCGCACCAGCGCGACATCGGCCGTGGCATAGGCCTCGGCGATGGGATTCAGATACGGCACGACGCGCACGTCCGCGCGGTCATGCTGCTTGAAGGCATCGAACTGGCCCTTGCCCGTCGCCCAGAGCACGCAGAGCCCAGCGGGAATGCCCTGCTCCACCCAAGCGGCCACCGCCTGGTTGATGGCCCGCGCGCCCTGCGATCCCCCGAAGACGAGCAAGACCTTGGCACGCGCCGGGAATCCCCAGCGGGCGCGCGCCTGCGCGGCCGCCGGAAAGATGTCGCTCGGCGGCTCGATCGGATTGCCCGTGTGCCGGTACGCGCCGCGCCCAACCGGCAGATAGCGCTCGGCTTCCGGAAAGCCGAGATAGCTCTCGCGCGTAAAGCGCGCGCCCCAGCGCGCCGTGATGCCCGGGATCGCGTCGCCGATGTGCTGCACCGCAGGAATGCCACGCCGCCATGCCCACAGCAGCGCGAGGCCCGCCGCGTAGCCGCCGGTGCCGACGACGAGCTTGGGTGGGCGCTCGCGCGCCGCCGCGTCGAGCTTCGACCAACTCGCGATCGCGCCACGCAGCGTGCGCCAGTTCTTCCAGACCTGCGGCCGATACAGCGGGTGCAGATCGAGCAGCAGGTGCGGGAACTCGGTCGTCGGCAGCACGTCGCGCTCGATGCCGCGCATCGCACCGACGAAGAACGGCTGCACATCACCACGCTGCCGCACGAGCGCGCGCGCGATGGCGAGGCCGGGATACAGATGCCCGCCCGTGCCACCGCCGGAGAACCAGACCTGCGTCACCGCCGTGTCAGTGGATCGGTCGCGGCATCCCCGTGCACACGCTCGGCGTTGCTGCCGATGTTCAGCAGGATGCCCGTCGTGAGCAGCGACAGCAGGATGTTCGAGCGACCGTACGAGATGAACGGCAGCGTGAGCCCCGTCGTGGGCAGCAGGCCGATCACCACGCCGATGTGCAGATACGCCGTGATCACCGTCGTCACCGTGATGCCCAAGGCGACCAACTGCGTGAACGGCGAGCGCGCCTGCTTGGCGATGCGGAAGCCCAGCCAGCCCCAGAGCGCAAAGAGCAGCGTCACGCCGGCGAGACCGAGGAAGCCCCACTCTTCGCCGATGTTGCTGCCGATGAAGTCGTTGTACGGCAGCGGCAGGAAGCCATACTGCTGGCGCCCCTGTCCGAATCCCACACCGAACAGCCCGCCCGAGCCGACGGCAATCAGCGACTGCGTCAGCTGATAGTTCACTTCCGCTTCCGCGCCCGCTGCGCCCGCAAAGCCCAGGATGCGGCGCATGATGTACTCAAGGCGGTTGATCTCGCTCCAGACGATCGGCATCGCGAGCACGCCGAGGAATACGAAGTGCCCGATGCGCGCGCCGGCGGCGAAGAGCATGGCGCCCATCACCAGCGCGTAGAAGAGGATCACCGAGAAGTCCGGCTGCAGCGCCGCGATCACGCTGAGCACGCCAAGGATGAGCCCGAAGGGCATCAGTCCCTTCGTCAGCCGCTTCAATCCATCGGCCCCGCCCTTCTTCACGATCAGCATCGCCGTCCAGATCACGATCGCGATCTTGGCGAACTCCGACGGTTGGATGGAGCCGCCGAGCAGGAAGCGGCGCGAGCCGTTGATGCGCGGTGCGATGCGCTCGAGCCCGGGCATGATGGTGAGCAGCATCGTGAAGATCGCGAGCCCCATGATCGGCCAGGCGAAATCGCGCCAACGATCCGCATCCCACTTGGCGAGCACGGCCAGCGCGACGACACCCACCGCCACGCCCGTCAGCTGCCGGTACAGGAAGAACCAACTCTCGCGCCCGTCCTGCACGGCGACGATCGAGCTGGCCGAATACAGCGTCGCGAGCCCGAACACGAGGATCGTCGCCGTCAGCACGACGAGCAGCCGCGCCTCGAGCGTCATGCGCCAGCGCACGCGTTCGCGACTCACGCTGCGCGTGCCGCGCGAGGGCGTGCCGGCGGTCCCCGCCGGTGCGAAGACGTCGCCGACGACGGTCACCGCGGCGCCTTGGCCTCGG
>PNKF01000182.1 GCA_013822285.1 Gemmatimonas sp. | reverse complement strand
AATCCTCGACGACAAGGTCGCCATCTTCAACGCGAATCCTGACATGAAGATCGTGATCACGGGCTACGCGAGCTCGCCGGGCACCGACGCGTACAACATGGCGCTGGGCCTGCGCCGCGCGAACGCCTCGCGAGACTACCTCGTCAGCAAGGGCGTCGCGGCGAACCGCATCGAGATCGCCACGCGAGGCGAGAACAATCTCCTGGTCGAAGGGCCGAGTGACGTCGCCAACACGGCGAACCGCCGCGGGCAGTTCCGCCTGCTCATCGCGAATCCCTACCTCGTCGCCCCGCGCTGAGGACATGGACATGAAATCTTCCCTGGTGGTCCTCATCGGTCTCGCACTGGTCATCGGGGGAGGCTTCGTCCTCTTCGAAGGCGGGTACATCAAGACCCGCCGGCAAGTGATCGACCTCGGCGCCCTGCAGGTGACCGCGGAGCAGACGAACAAGGTGGGGCCCTGGCTCGCGGGGCTGGCGATCTTCGCCGGCACGGGCCTCACGGCGATCGGGTTGACCCGCAAGCTGTAAGCCAACATCCCGCACTCGGACTCTCTCATGCTTGATGTCGTCATCATCGTGCTCGTGCTGCTCTGGGCACTCGGATACTTCGGCGGCTTCGTCGTCTCCGGTCTCGTCCATCTCCTGCTCGTCGTGGCGCTGGTCGTCCTCATCGCCCGCCTGCTCAGCGGCCGGCGGATCCTCTGATGCACCACACGCAGCGTACTCCTCTTCTCGGTGGTTCCATGTCACGTCGTATCCTGATCTTGACCGTCGCCATTAGCGTCGGGGCCTGCGCCTCGTGGGGCAAGCGTGAAACGGGTGGCGCGATCGGCGCCGCCGCCGGGGCCACCGTGGGTGGAATCATCGGCAACAATGTCGGCTCGACGGCGCGCGGTGCGCTGATCGGGGCGGTGGTGGGCGGCGCGGCCGGTGCCATCATTGGGCACCAGATGGACCAGCAGGCGAAGGAGCTCGTCGCGGAGATCCCAGGCGCGACGGTTACCCGCGTGGCCGAGGGCATCACCGTGACCTTTGCCTCTGGCTTGATGTATGACTTCGACTCCGATGCCATCCGCAGCGATGCGGCCGTCAACCTGCGCAATCTCGCGGCGAGTCTGCGGAAGTATCCGAACACCCAGCTCTTGATCGTCGGACATACTGACGATTCCGGGTCTGACGCGTACAACCAAGCGCTCTCGCAGCGGCGTGCGGATGCCGCGCTGCAGTACCTCAGTGCCCAGGGCATCTCGGCCAGGCGTGTTTCGGCTTCGGGACGCGGCGAGCTCGAACCTGTCGCCTCGAACGGAACGGAAGGCGGGCGCCAGGTGAATCGCCGGATCGAAGTCGTGATCTATGCGGATGCCGCGGCCCGCGGCGGCCTGTGACCGTTCTCACCCATCTCAAGGAAACGATCTATGTCTCGTATGAAAGCAGTGATTGGATTGGCCTCGCTCACGATGGCCATGGTCGTCGCCGCCCCGACACTCCGCGCACAGGCGGGGACGGAATCGACCGCCGGAGCCGCGCAGGTGACGGTGCCGGTGACTGCGGTTGCGCCGGCGACGGCGGCCGGGCCGCGCGTGCGTAGCGTCGGCATCTCGCGGGCCGAGGTCGCGCCGGGTACACCCGCCGTGACGCAGGGCTCGCCGGCCCGTCGCGACTTCGCCTGGATGGTCCTCGGGGGCGCGGCTGTGGTCGTCGGCGGCATCGTTGGCGGCGACGGCGGCACCATCATCATGGTGACCGGCGGTGTCATCGGGCTGATCGGTCTCTGGCGCTACCTACAGTATTCCTGAGTTTGAGAGCCGCGGGGACTGTGTCTTCGCAGGACGACGTGTAGGTTACACGCGTGCCGCCACCGGGTCTGGCGGCACGCGTCGCGTATCGGCGCGCCGGACGCAACCTCCACGCTGCTAGGTGTCTCGATGAAGGTGATCATCCCGTTGGCCGGCAAGGGCACGCGCCTGCGCCCGCACACACACACCGTGCCGAAGCCGATGCTCAAGGTGGCCGGCAAGCCGGTGATGGACTACGTGATGGACGACGTCGCGAAGCTCAAGGACGTCGAGCAGGTCGTGTACATCACGGGGCACCTCAAGGAGAAGGTGGAGGCGCACGCGAAGGCGACCTATGCGATCCCCGGCGTGTTCGTCGAGCAGAAGGTACAGGACGGCACTGCCGGCGCGGTGGAGCTCGCCCGCCCGTACGTGGACCAGCCGGTGCTCATCATCTTCGTCGATACGATCTTCGACGCCGATCTCTCGGTGGTGGAGACCAGCGACGACGACGGCATCATCTGGACCAAGGAAGTCGAGGACTACCAGCGCTTCGGCGTGGTGGTGACCGACGCCAACGGCCATATGACGAAGATCGTCGAGAAGCCGAGCACGCCGATCTCCAAGCGCGCGAACATCGGGCTCTACTATATCAAGAACTGGAAGCTGCTCTACGAGGGCATCGCCCACGTGCTGAAGCAGCCGGCGAACAAGGGCGAGTACTACCTCACCGACGCCTTCCAGTACATGATCGACAAGGGCGCGAAGATCCGCGTGATCGACGTCGCGGGCTGGTACGATGCCGGCAAGCTCGACACGCTGCTCGAGACGAACCGCACGATGCTGGAGCGGGGCCGCGCGGCGCAGATGGGCACAGTCAGGGACGCGAAGATCATCGAGCCGGTGCGCATCGAGGCGGGGGCGGTCGTCGAGGGGTCCACGGTCGGACCGAACGTGGTGATCGGTGCGGGGACGTCGGTGAAGGGGTCGACGATCCGTGACACCGTCATCGGGGAGAAGGGAACACTGGACGGCTGCACGCTGCACGATTCCATGCTTGGTGACCGTGTCGTGGTGGAGGGCGTCGTCGGCGCGGTGACGCTAGGTGATGATGCCGAGGTGCGGCGCTAGGCTCGGTTGGCCACGACGGAATGAAGACGGGCTCCCGGCGTCATACCGGGAGCCTGTTGTCGTTTGAACGCTGCTTGCCTGTGTTATATTGTTAGGTTATATTCTGTATCGTTATGAAGGCCATGTCACTGAAGCACCTTCGGGAGTCTTGCGGCTCGACACAGCAAGCCGTCGCCGCGTCGATGCGCATCTCGCAGCCCGCTGTCTCGAAGCTGGAGAGCGGTCGCGACGTCTCCGTCGCCCAGCTTCGCGCGTACATCGCGGCGCTCGGCGGCGAGCTCGTGATATCGGCGCGGTTCGGGACTTCGTTGACGCCACTCGACGTCGCGGAGCTGCGCTACGGCGAGCGGGCGCCGACGCGGCGGGCTGCTGAGCGGTCGCCAGCGTGGGGAGAGGCGACGTCGGCGCGGGTGGTCGCCGAACCGGTGGTGGCACCGGAGTGGTTGGACGAGGTGGATCGCATTCGGATGCTGACGCCCGCAGCGCGACTGCAGGAGCTGGCCAATGGCGCGGCGTTCTTCGCGGCGGCGAGGCGCCGTGGCTGATCGGTCATCGCGCGATGTCTTCGACCCAGCGCGACTCGTGCGCGTGCTGGCGGAACACGACGTGCGCTACGTGCTCATCGGCGCGGTGGCGGCGCGGCTGGCCGGTTATCCACTCGCGACGTACGACACGGACCTCACGCCCGAGCGGTCGCCCGAGAACCTGACCCGTCTGGCAGCGGCGTTGCGCGCGCTCGACGCCCGGGTGTACACGGTGTCGGTGCCCGAGGGGCTGCCGTTCGACTGCAGTCCGCAGGCCCTCGCGCGTGCCGAAGTTTGGAATCTCGTCACCACTGTCGGTCGCGTGGACGTGCTGTTCTCCCCAGCAGGCTCTGGCGGGTACGCGGATCTCGCGCAGTCGGCGGAGACCTTCGATGTGAATGACGTACCAGTGTCCGCGGCCTCGCTCCCGTCACTCATCAAGATGAAAGAAGCCGCCGGACGACCTAAGGACCTCCAAGCGGTCGCGATCATCAAGGCAATGCTCGAACGCGACGAGCGCCGTCGCTAACCGCAAGCCACGCACTCGGGTTCCGCTCGGCCCTCGGCCAGCGCAGATTCAGCGGGTCAGCACCCCACGGAACACCCGCAAGCCCCCGGAGCGCACGTGACCGACGCGATGGATCGCCGCGACCTGCTCAAGCAGGCGCTGGCCGCAGGCGCTGGACTCGCCGCAGCATCCGCTCTCACGCCGCATCCGGCAATCGCCGAGTCGATTGACGCGATCCGCGCCCCGCAGGCGGCGCCTCCGCGGCCTGCGGGCGCCGCCACCATGAAAGGCGTGCCCTTCGACCGCCGCGACACAGTGCGCTTCGGCATCGTGGGCACGGGACTGCGCGGTCGATCGATCATCTCGGAGCTGCTTGCCATTGACGGCGTGCAGATCGTGGCCGTCGCCGACATCGCGCCGGAGAAGGCCGACCGCGCCGTGAAGATGTGCACGGATGCTGGGCGGGCGGAGCCGGCGGTCTACACCAACGGCCCGCGCGACTACGAGCGCTTGGTGCAGCGCGACGACATCGACTTCGTCTATACCGCCACGCCCTGGGAGTGGCACACGCCCGTCATGCTCGCCGCCATGCGCGCGGGCAAGCACGGTGGCACCGAGTGCAACACGGGCATCACGCTGCAGGACCTCTGGTCGCTGGTCGATGAGAGCGAGCGCTCACGCCGCCATTGCCTGCAGCT
>PNKF01000181.1 GCA_013822285.1 Gemmatimonas sp. | reverse complement strand
TCGCGCTCGACGATGAACGCGGTGATGCCCTTGTAGCCCTTCGCCGGGTCAACGGTCGCGAAGAGCACGAAGATGCCCGCCTCGGCGCCGTTGGTGATCCACATCTTGCGACCGTTCAGCTTCCAGCCGCCGTCCACCTTGGTGGCGCGCGTCTGCAGGCCGAAGGCATCCGATCCGCTCGACGCTTCCGACAGCGCGTAGGCGCCGACCGTGCCCGAGCACAGCGCGGGCATCCACTTGTCGAGCTGCTCCTTCGTGCCCGCCGAGAGCAGCGGATGCGCGACGAGCGTGTTCTGCACGTCCACCATGATCGCGCTCGAGGCATCGGCCTTGGAGATCTCCTCCACGGCCAGCGTCACCATCATCACGGAGCCAGCGGCGCCCCCGTGTGATTCGGCGGCTTGGATGCCCATCAGGCCCATCTCGAAGTAGCCCTTGATGAGCGCCGGGTCGAGCTTGGCTTCGCGCTCCATCTGGGCGATGCGCGGACGCACTTCGCCGTTCACGAACTCGGCGACGGCGGACTTGAAGGCCTGTTCGTCCTCGGAAAGCTGCGTGAGGGCGGGGCGGGGAGTCAGGAGATCAGACGACATGTCAGGCACGCGTTGGGGGGATATCGCGGCGCAGGGCGCCGGTCAGATCGGTGGGTCGTTGAAATGCGACGCCGGCATCCCGAACAGGTACCCCTGCAGGAGGTCGGCGCCCAGCGACACGAGCGCATCGCGCTCGCTGGCCTTCTCGATGCCCTCGGAGATCACCTGCATCTTGAGATCTTCGCAGAGCTGCAGCATCGCGCGGACGACGCGCTGCTTGGTCGGGTTCTCGTCGATGCCTTCGACGAGCGAGCGGTCGAGCTTCACGATCTCAGGGCTGAGCTGCGTGAAGCTCGAGAGCCCCGCATAGCCGGTGCCGAGGTCGTCCACGGCGAGGCGATAGCCGAGGAGGCGCAGATCGCGCACGATGTTGCTGATGTCGCCCATCTTCTCGATGCTCGCGCGCTCGGTGATCTCGAGGACGATGCGCTCCGCGAACGGCGCCAAGGGCGACCCGAGTCCGTGCAGCGAATGGTCGAGCAGGTCGGGCGGGTGCACGTTCACGAACAGCAGACGGCCGTCGGGCAGCGACGGCGCGTGCGACGCGATCTTCGTGTAGATGGCCCGCGTGAGTTCGTCGGAGCGTCCGAGCAACGACGCCGTGCCGAGCAGCGCTTCAGGGTGCTCCAGCGTCGGCTCGGCAGAGCGTACCAGGGCCTCGAAGCCCAACGCGCGGCGCTGCCGCATCGAGACGATCGGGTGGAACACGATGGCGAGGCGGTCGAGCGCTCGCGTGAACGACGCGTTGAGCGCCTTCTCGTCGTCCACCGGCAGCCCCTGTGCGCCTCGCAGGGCGAAGGCCTCGCGCTTGAGTCGCGCGAGATCCGACAGTAGCACGGCGCGCGTGACGGCCTCGATCAGCTCTTTCGGGGCGACTGGCTTCAGCAGGTAGCGGTGCGCACCCCAGGCCATCGCATCGATCGCCGTCTGCAGCGACGGACCGCCCGTGATCAGGATGACGGGTGTGTCGAGGTCCCTCTCGCGAATGGTCCGCAGGAGGTCCAGCCCGCTCATCCCGTCCATGTTGATGTCGGAGAGGATGGCGCTGTACGTGCGCTCGGCGATCAAGCGCAGCGCGACCTCGCCGGACGGAGCCGGGTCCACCACGAAGCCGGAGCGGCTGAGTAGCATCGACGACGCCTGCAGCACGGCGGCGTCGTCGTCCACGATCAGGACTCGGCGGTGGTGTTCGGACATAGGGCTGAAAGTTAACGCCGGAGGGCCGACTCGGGCTGGACAGGTCCGGCGCGCCGCGGCATCGTCCCGCATGCGAGTGCCGTGGAGACTCCTGAGTATCGGTCGGAGGCGGCGACTGCCTGCAACGGCGCTGGCCCTGATGCTGTTCACGGCGCTGGGGGGCGTCCTGCCGACCACACGGCTGGGTGCCCAGGCGCGGCGACCGGTGCCCAAGCCGGAGACGCCGGCTGCGCGCGTGCCCTCCGTGCGACCCCAGCAGTTCCTGACGCTGCGCGGTCCGGACCTCGCAGTCGGTGAAGATGCCGACGAGGGTCCGCTGCTCTTTGCCCACATTTCGAGCGTGGCAGAGTTCGCCGATGGCACGATTGTCGTCGCGGAAAGTTCTGACAACACACTGCGCGTCTTTGATCGCGAGGGCCGGCACGTCTCGACATTCGGCCGTCGCGGTCGCGGACCCGGCGAGTTCACCAATCCGGTGACGTTGCTCAAGCTCGACGAGCAGCGCCTCTTGGTGATGCAGGCGTTCTTCGGCGCCACGCTGTTGCATCGCGAAGGAGGCGAGCTGACGCTCGCGCGCGCCGCGACGCGTGAGTGGGACTTCATCTCGGGCTGTGCGACGCCGACTGGCACTGTGGTCGCAGTCTGGGACGGTACGCACTCGCTGCTCCGTCTGGCGCCGGACCTCTCCCGGCTTCGGGCGTTCGGCCAAGGCTGGAGCAAGGACTCGATTCCGTCCCTCGTCGAGATGGAGAATCGAGGCGGTGGCATGCTCGCCTGCGCATCCGATGGGGCGGTTGCCTTTGCCCAGCCGAGTGGTCCGAATGTGCGGCTCTATGGCGCGGACGATCGCCTGCGCTGGGAGATCGTGCTGCCGTCGTATCGCCACACCTTCTACTTGATGACGCGAGGGCCCGGGGGATCCCGCGGTGCAGCCACAATCGGCTACGGCGATGACTTCACATCGGCGCTGTGGTTTCTTGATGCCAACACACTGGTGCTGCAGGTTTCGCGGCGCGATCTCGCCTCCGGCGGAACTCGCGCGCGCAGTGGCGGCGCGTTCTATCCGACGATCGTCTCTGTGACGACGTACTTCATCGACGCGGCGAGCGGCCGCCTGCTCGGACGCAGTACCGCGCTGCCCAGCCTGATCAGCGGCGGAGGGCCCTCGACGTTCCGCACCGTCGAGGACCCGTTCCCGCAGCTGCAGCGCTACCGCGTCACGCCCACGACGCGACGTTGATCAGCGGTCGTAGTTGAGGATCGGCGCCAACCAACGCTCCGCCTCTGCCTGCGACACGCCCTTCCGCGCCGCATACGCCTCGACTTGATCCTTCTCGATCTTCCCGACGCCGAAGTACTGCGCCTCGGGATGCCAGAAGTACCAGCCGCTCACCGCCGAGGCCGGCTGCATGGCAAAGCTCTCGGTGAGATGCACGCCCGAGAGATTCTCGGCGTCGAGCAGGTCGAACAGCGTGCGCTTCTCCGTGTGGTCCGGGCAGGCCGGATACCCCGGCGCGGGGCGAATGCCTTGGTACTGCTCCCTGATCAGCGCCTGGTTGTCGAGATGCTCGTTCGGCGCGTAGCCCCACAACTCGCGCCGCACCTTCTCGTGAAGCCGCTCGGCGAAGGCCTCGGCCAGACGGTCGGCCAGCGCCTTCACCATGATGGAGTTGTAGTCGTCATTCGCCGCCTCGAACTCAGCGACCTTGGCATCGAGCCCGATGCCCGTGGTGACCACGAAGCCGCCGAGGTAGTCGCGCACGCCGGCGGACTTCGGCGCCACGAAGTCGGCGAGGGCGTAGTTCGGACGCCCGTCGTTCTTCACCATCTGCTGGCGAATGGTCTGGATCGTGACGGTCTCACGCCCTTCCCCCTTCACCGTTCCTCGTTCGACGTAGATCTGCTCTTCGCCATCCGACCACGCCGGGAAGAAGCCGACGACGGCCCGCGCGCGCAGCCACTTCTCGTCGACGATCTTCTCGAGCATGGCCTGCGCGTCGTTCCATAGGTTGCGCGCGGCTTCGCCGACGACCTTGTCCTCGAGGATCGCCGGATACGAGCCCGCCAGCTCCCAAGTCTGGAAGAACGGCGTCCAGTCGATGCGCGGCACGAGCTCTTCGAGCGGGAATTCGTCAAAGACGCGCACGCCTTCGAAAGACGGCGCCGGGGCGTCCCCAGTCCAGGTGAGCTTCGGCTTGTTGGCCCGCGCCTCGGCGATCGTCTGCCGCTTCTGGTCCTTCTGTCGCGCCGCGCGATGCTTGCGCACGGCCTCGTACTCGTCGGCGACTTCGCGCACGAACTGGTCCTTCAAGCCGTCGCTCGTCAGCGAGCTGGCCACCCCCACCGCACGCGAGGCGTCGAGTACGTGCACCACCGGGCCCGTGTAGTTCGGCGCGATCTTCACGGCCGTGTGCACCTTGGATGTCGTCGCGCCGCCGATGAGCAGCGGAATCGTCCAGCCCTCGCGCTGCATTTCGCTGGCGACGAAGGCCATCTCTTCGAGCGAAGGCGTGATCAGGCCGGAGAGGCCGATCATGTCCGCGTTGTGCTCGCGCGCCGCTTCGAGGATCTTCGCGCAGGGCACCATGACGCCGAGGTCCACGACCTCGAAGTTGTTGCACTGCATGACGACGCCCACGATGTTCTTGCCGATGTCGTGCACGTCGCCCTTCACCGTGGCCATCACGACCTTGCCCTTGGCCCGTGACTCCGGGTTGAGCGCCTTCTCGGCTTCGATGTAAGGAATCAGGTGCGCGACGGCGCGCTTCATCACACGCGCCGACTTCACCACCTGCGGCAGGAACATCTTGCCGGCGCCGAAGAGGTCGCCGACGACGTTCATGCCCTGCATCAGCGGGCCTTCGATGACCTCGATGGGGCGGTCGAAGAGG
>PNKF01000180.1 GCA_013822285.1 Gemmatimonas sp. | reverse complement strand
TCGACCTGCAGCGTCTGCTCGCTGCGCCCCCACCGCGGGCCGGCCACGGCGAGCCCGAGGCAGAGCGTCGCGAGCGCGAGTCGCCAGGTGCGGGCCTTCGGCGGCTGTGCCGCATCGGCCGGCGCGAGCCGCGCGATGGCGCTCTCCGTGCCGTACTGCGCGAGGCGCGCCCGACGGCGGGATGCCCCTGCCCTGATGAGCACGGCAGCGAGGGCGGCGAGCAGCAACGCGCCAGGCAGCATCCATGCGTGATCGAAGATGCGCATCATGGCAGCGGCCCTCGACGCCAGACGAGGCCGAGCTCGAGCATCAGGGCCAGGAGCGCGAGCCCTAGAGGCCACGCGTACCAATCGCGATAGCGCACCAGGCGAGCCTCACGCATCGGGGCGCGCTCGAGCTCGTCGATCTGCTGATACGTACGCCGCAGCGCCTCGGCGTCGCGGGCACGCTGGTAGCGCCCACCGGTGGTGCGCGCGATGTCCTCCAGCAACGCCTCATCGATGCGCACGGGCCGATTCTCGTACCGCAGTCCGAACACCCCGCGGCCGACGGGCACGGGCGCCACGCCTTCACTGCCGATGCCGACCGTGTGGACGCGCACGCCAGTCGCCGCCGCCGCTTGGGCGGCGGTCCGCGGATCGATCGCCCCGCGATTGTTCTCGCCGTCCGTCAACAAGATCACCACCCGCGACCGCCCCTCGGCGTCACGGAGGCGATTGGTCGCCGTCACCAATGCCGTGCCGATGGCCGTGCCGTCCTCGAGCTGTCCCGGCTGCAGGTTGTCGATGGCCGCGAGCAGCACGGGATAGTCGAGCGTCAGCGGCACCTGCGTCAGCGCTTCGCCCGCGAACGAGACGATGCCCACTTGGTCCGCGTCGCGCGCCGCGATGAACTCCTTCGCCGTCTCCTTCGCGACGGCCAGCCGATTGTCGGGCTGAAAGTCCTCGGCGAGCATGGAACTGGAGATGTCCATCGCGATCACGATGCTGATGCCATCGCCGCGCAGCGTCTCGGTACGGGCGCCGGTGCGTGGCCGCGCCATCGCGATGACGATGCCCGCGAGCGCGAGCACGCGCAGCATCACGAGCGCCCGCGCCGTCCAGCGCCCGCGCGTCGGCCCGCCCGCGAGCAAGCCCGCCCGCGCATGCAGCAGCGCCGGTGGCCGACGTCGCCGACGCCAGAGCAACCAGCCCAGGAGCGGCAGCAGGAAGAGCAGCGCCCAGGGCGCGGCGAAGGTCACGCCGAGCAGCGTCATCGCAGCGCCTTCCGCTTGATGCGGCTCGCCTCGTGTTCGCGCAGTTGCCGCGCGACCCAGGCCCGCTCGAGATCCTCCACGAGCGTGCTGCTCTCGAGCGCCACACGCTCGGCCTCGCCGGCCGACATCGCGGCGGCGGCATACGCCACGGGCTCGACCGCCGCGACGAGCGACACCAGTCGCTCGGGCAGCACCGGGAACTCCGACTCCGCGAGCCGCGCATCGAGCTCGCGCGCCGTGAGTGCCGTGGAGATCGTCGGCCAACGCTCCGCGACGTAGCGACGCAGCGCCTGTTGATGCGCGAGGGCGTGCCGCCCCGGCTCCCCCGCGGACGACAGATCGAGTGCGCGCAGATGCGCGAACGCGGCCCGCGCGCGGACGAACGGCCCAGGATCCATCGCCGCGAGCTCCGCCTGCGCTCGACGGAAGCGCCGCCAGCCCCAGGCGGCCAGCGCCAGCACGACGGCGAGGCCGACCAACCAGCGCCAGGGCATCGTCGGCGCGTCGAGCGCCCCGCGCGCCGGCTTCGGCTGACGCGCCGCAGTGTCCGCCGGGAGCACGGAGCGAATGCGCAGCGCCGTCAGCGGCACCGCGTAGCGCGTCGTGCGGCCGTCGCGTTCGAGCGTCACATCCCCGAAGGCCGGCGCGACGCTGCCCGTGTCCCAGGCAATCAAGCGATAGGTCGCGACTTGCTCGACGGCGTCGGCGTCGTCCGTCGCCGAGATGCTGCGCGGATCGAGCGGTTCCAAGCGCGAGCCCGTGTCGGGCAGCACGGGGAATCGCACCAGCGTGCCGCGCGGCGCGCGCACCCGCAGTTCCACCGTGATCGGCTCGCCCACCGCCGGCTGCTCCGGTGTCACGCGCACACGGACCGCCGTCGCGCGCTCGCTCACCACGCGATCCGTCGCCCCGCCCTGCACGAGCAGCGCCACGACCAGCGCGGCGATCATCGGCGCCTCGCGCGCGTCTCCCGCGTGCGGAAGAAGCGCAGCATGGCGTCGACGTATCCCGACTCCAACGGCACGGTGACTTCATCCACGCCGAGGCGACGGAGCAGCGCCTGCCGCGCCTCACGCTCGGCGCGCAGCATCGCCGCGTAGCGCGCACGCACGGTCGGATCGGAAGTATCGACTTCGGCGAGCACTCCCGATTCGGCATCGACCAGTCGCGCGACGCCGACATTCGGTAGCTCGCGCTCGCCGGGATCGTCGAGCACGACGGCGACGACGTCATGCCGCCGCGAGAGCCGCGTCAGGGGCCGCTCGTAGTCGGGTGAGACGAAATCCGACACCACGAACACGATGCTGCGATGCGGCAGCAGGCGCGCCGCGTAATCGCAGGCAGCGCCGAGGTCGGTCGCGCGCTGCTGTGCGCGGGCGGCGAGCACATCGCGCACGAGGCGCAGCGCGTGGCGCCGTCCCTTCTTGGGCGGCACGACATGCTCGACACGATCCGAATGCAGCAGGAGTCCGACGCGGTCGTTGTTGCGCGTCGCGGTGAGCGCGAGCACGGCGGCCAGTTCGGCGGCCATGCCCTGCTTGTCCTGGTCCACCGCACCACCGCGGCTCGAGCCGGAGGTATCGACGAGCAGCAGCACGGTCAGCTCGCGCTCTTCGACGAAGCGCTTGACGAAGAGCTTCCGCATGCGCGCACTGACGTTCCAGTCGATGGTGCGCACCTCGTCGCCGGGCTGGTACTCACGGACCTCGGCGAACTCCATGCCCATGCCCTTGAACACCGAGTGATACTCCCCGGTGAAGCGCGAGTTGACGAGGCCGCGGGTGCGGAGCTCGATGCGCCGCACCTGCCGGAGGACGTCCGGCGGGACGGCCGCGCCGCGGCCGTGGTCGGCCGCCGCGCGCGTCACGGGGCGGCGATGCGCTCGAGGATGCGCGTGATCACCGCATCGCTGCTGACGTTCTCGGCCTCGGCCTCGAAGGTCATCAACACACGGTGGCGGAGCACGTCGGGCGCAATGGCCTTCACGTCATCCGGCGAGACGAACGTGCGGCCGCGCAGCCAGGCATGCGCACGGCCAGCCTGCGCCAAGGCGATCGTCGCGCGGGGACTGGCCCCGTACTCGACCAGCGGCGCGATGTCGGCGAGTCCGGCCTCGGCGGGCGCGCGCGTCGCGTGCACGAGGTTCACGATGTAATCGACGAGGCGCTCATCGAGGTGCAGGCTCGCGATTTCCTTGCGCGCGGCGAGCAGGTCCTCGGGATCGGCCACCGGCTGCACCGGAATGTCGGCTCCCGTGGACATGCGGCGCATGATCTCGCGCTCTTCGTCGCGCGTCGGATATCCCACGCGCAGCTTGAGCATGAAGCGGTCGACCTGCGCCTCGGGCAGCGGATAGGTGCCTTCTTGCTCGATCGGATTCTGCGTGGCCAGCACCAGGAACGGCTCGTCGAGCACGAAGCTCGTGCCGCCGATGGTCACCTGCTTCTCCTGCATGGCCTCGAGCAGCGCGGCCTGCACCTTGGCCGGCGCGCGGTTGATCTCGTCGGCGAGCACGATGTTCGCGAAGATCGGGCCGGCCTTCACACTGAACTGTCCGGTGGTCTGATCGAACACCTGCGTGCCGATCACGTCGGCGGGCAGCAGGTCCGGCGTGAACTGGATGCGGCTGAACGTCGTGCGCACCGTCTCGGCCAGCGTGCGCACGGTGAGCGTCTTCGCGAGGCCCGGCACGCCTTCCAGCAGCACGTGGCCGCCGGTGAGCAGCGCGATGAGCAGGCGCTCGACCATGTGCTGCTGGCCGACGACGCGCTGCGAGACTTGGCCGAGGATGGCTTGCGGGAGCTGGGAGGAGACTGCCATCGGTCCGCGATCAGGAGTGAACGAGCGCGTCGAGCAGCGTGCGCTCCTTGGTCGTCAGTGCACGAGTTGTACCCGGGGCCAGCGTCCCGAGTTGCACCGGCCCGAACGAGGTGCGCACGAGGCGCAGCACTTCGAGGCCGACGTGTTCGCAGAGGCGGCGCACTTCGCGCGTGCGGCCTTCGCGGATGGTCAACGTGAGATCCCAGGTGCGCGGACGCTCACCGGGTTCGACGCTCACCGACTCCGGCGTGACGAGTCCATCGTCCAGCTCGACGCCGGCGCGGATCTCGGCCGCGGCAGCCTTCACCGAACCGCGCACCGTCGCGACGTAGGTGCGTGGCACCTGCGAGCTCGGATGCGTGAGCAGGTGCGCGGCGTCGCCGTCGGTGGTCAGCAGCAGCACGCCTTCGGTCATGTAGTCGAGGCGTCCCACGTAGGTGAGCCCCGGCTCCTTGGGCACCAGCTCGAACACGGTCTTGCGCCCCTGCGGATCGGCGGCCGTCGTGAGCACGCCGGCCGGCTTGTGCAGCACGTACCACTTCGCGGCAGGCGGCAAGGCGACGGGCTTGCCATCGACGGTGATCGTGTCGACACCCGGCTCCACGCTCTGGCCCGTGCGCGCGACTTCCCCGTTCACG
>PNKF01000179.1 GCA_013822285.1 Gemmatimonas sp. | reverse complement strand
GCTAGCTCTAGGATCGTGCGGATATCCGGTTCGTCGTCGGCGCAAAGAAGTCGCATGGCCGTAAGCTGCCGCGATGGGCCTCGCGCTCGCAACTGCCTCGGCGGCTATCACGACCTGCGCATCGACCTGTCCAGCGCGTCCGCAAGAGGCGATAATTCCCGAGCTTTCCGCTGCTTCTCCTCCTTCCCCGCGCGACGCGATGGCCGGTTCGGCAGACCTTAACGCAGTCCTCGCGCAGCTCCGCGAGAAGTATCTCGCGTCCAGCGGCAACACCCTGGCGGCGTTTACGCAGCTCGCCGAGCAGCTCCAACGCGACCCCACCACGCCGGAAGTGGTGGAGGCGCTGCGCCGTGAGTTGCACCGCGTGCACGGCACCGCGGGCAGCTACGGCTTCCATGAGGCGAGCCGGCTCGCGGGTGCGCTGGAGCCGGTCGCCGTGAAGTGGGCGGCAGACGCGCAGCTCGATCGCGACCGTCGCGCCGGCATCGTGCGGCAGTTCATCCGCGCGCTGGCGGCCTCGCTGCAGCAGGATCAGGCCGACGCCACACCGCAATCAGACGCGCTGACGCATCGCGTATTGCTCGTCGAAGTGCCCACGGAGGCTGCCCCTGGGATCGTCGCCGAGGCCATGCACCGCGGCTATGCGGTGGAGCAGGTCCAGGCCACGGGTGTTTCGGCCGTGTTCGAAGCGACGCAGCCGACGATTGTCATCGCGGGCGCGCAGATTTCGCTGACGGTTCCCGAGGGCGTGCCGTTGCTCCTGCTGCGCACGCCCGGCGGCGAGGTGGCACCGCGCGTCGCGGCATCGCGCGTGCTCGATGCGGCCACGGATCCACGCGAGATCCTGATGATGGCCGAGTCGATGGCCACGCGCACGGGATTGGTCGGCGTGACCATCCTCGTGGTCGATGACGACGAGGCCATGGTTGAGTTGCTGCGCTCGCTCTGCGAACGGCAGGGCATGTTCGTGGAATCGCGCCCCGACGCACGGGACATCGCGCGCACGATCGACGAAGTCCGTCCCGCGCTGTTGCTGCTCGATATCGGCCTGCCCGGCGTGAATGGGCTCGTGGTCACGCGGCAACTCAAGGACGACCCGCGGCACCGTGAGTTGCCGATCGTCCTCGTGTCGGCGAGCACCGACGTGGAGACGCGGACCGCGGCCTTCGTCGCGGGCGCTGATGACTTTCAGTCGAAGCCGGTCGTCGCCGAGGAATTGCTGCGCCGCGTCGAGCGCCTGCTCGAGGGCGCGCGACAGAAGCAACTGCAGCAGGGGATACATCCCGCGACGGGCCTGCCGTTGGCCCAGCGCACGATGCGGGCCTTCGATGAAGCGCTGATGGCGGCTGCGGCGCGCGCCGAGACGATGTCGATGGCCGTGGTGCGTCCCCTGGATCCGCCGGATGGCGTGCAGCGTGCGGCGCTCTGGCATCGGGAACTCCGTCTGCTGGCCGCGGCGCTCGGGACGGATGGCGTGTTGATGGGATTCCGCGACGAGACAGCGGCGCTGCTGATCTTCCCGATGCGCGCGGCCGTGGCGCTGGCGCGGCTCGAGCCGTACGCCGAAGCCTCGCGCGCGGACCTCGTGCCGTGGAGCGCGGGCGTGGTGGATTTGCTGCCGGGTGCCGATCCATCGGCGCAGAGTCTGGCCGGCTTGGCCGATGAGGCCTGGCTCGCCGCGCGCGATAACGGCGATTACGTGCGCCGCTGGGATCCCACGGATACCGGCATCGCGCCGGACGTGATTGTCGTCGAAGACGATGCCGCGCTCGCCGACCTCGTGACCTTCGCGCTGGCCGCGCGCGGCCTCACCTGGGTGCGTTACAACACGGGCCCCGCCGCCTTGGATGGCATGCGTGGCATGCGCGTGCGCGGCCGCTCGCCGATCGTGCTGCTCGACGTCGACCTTCCCGGCCTCGATGGCTTCTCGTTGCACGAGCGGCTGCGCGTCGAGCGACCGGGCGTCTTCCGCACGGTGTTCGTGTCGGTGCATGCGACGGAGTCGGATCAGCTGCGCGCCATCCGCGCCGGGGCGCTCGACTACCTCGCGAAGCCGGTGAGCCTGCGCGTGTTGATGGCGAAGATTACCGGCTGGCGCGCGCGGAGCACCGCCGCGTGAACGCCGCGTTCGTCCTCGCGGTCGTCGGCGTCGTCCAGATCATCTTCCTTGCGCTGCTGCTGTCGTTCGTGCTCGTGCGTCGCCGCTACGACCGGGAGCGCCGTGCGGCGTTCGTCGCCGGTCGTGATGCGCTGGCGGGGCCGCTGCGCGATTGGATCGTCGCCGGTGCGCACCCGGAGCCCGTCGTGCGTGCGCTGCGGGCCTTGCCGCGGGGGACGGCCGTCGGCTATGTGTCGCTGCTTGCGCGGCAGACCATTCCCGAGGCGCAGCGCAACGAACTCGCGGTGGCGCTGCGCAACGAGCCCTGGGTCGTGGCGGCGGTGCAGCGGCGCCAGTCGCGGTACTGGTGGCGGCGCCTCGAGGCCGCGCGCGCGCTCAGCATCGTCGGCACGGTGAAGGACCGCAACGCGGTGCTCGAGCTGCTGCGCGATGACCACCCGGCGGTGCAGATCGCCGCCGCCACGGCGTTGCCGCGGGTCGCGGACGAAGCGCTGTTCGGCCAGGTGATGGACGAGATCTTTGCGCTGCCCAAGGTCACGCGCACCTACCTCACGGGCATCCTGCGGCAGAAGGCGGCGGCCGCCGCCATCCCCCTTGCACACCGCATTCGTACGGGTGAAGGGGCCAACGAGCTCGCCGCGTGGATTGCGCTGGCCGCCGCCTTGGACGATCCCCGCGCGATCGAAGCGGCGCTCAAGCACGCCGTGCATCCGTCGGCCTTCGTGCGGCGCACCGTCGCGCGCGCGCTCGGGCGTTTCGCCGGCCCGGATGCGGCTCGCGTCCTCGCCGATCTCGTCAGTGACAGCGACGCCACCGTGCGGGCCGCCGCGGCACGTTCGCTCGGCGAACTCGGCGCCACCGGTGCGGTGCCGCTGCTCGCGCCCCTCGTCGGTGACCCGGTGTGGCAAGTGCGCCTGCACGCGGCGCTGTCGCTGGCCCTGCTGGGCGAGCGCGGTCGCGCCGCGCTGCGCGTGGCCCGTGAAGGCAGCGACCGCTTCGCCCGCGACATGGCCACGATGGTCAGCGGACTCTCCGACGGCGCGATTCTCGAATTGGGGCAGGGATGATGGAAGCCGCCTGGGTGAGTTCGGCGCGCGCGGTCCTCTTCTGGACCGACTGGACGGCGCTCGTGTACTTGCTCATGCTCTCGACGGGCTACGCGGTGTTGTTGCTGCTGTCGATCCCCGAGCTCTGGCGGCACTGGCGACTTGCCGCCGACGAGCATCTGCAGCGCTTGCTCGCGTCGGACGCGCTGCCACCGCTGACGCTGCTGGTACCCGCCTACAACGAGGAAGTCACGATCGGCGCGAGCCTGCTCTCCTTCCTCACCCTCGAGTATCCGCAGCTCGAGATCGTCGTCGTGAACGACGGGTCGAAGGACGGCACGATGAATGCGCTGGTGCGAGAATTCGATCTCTACGAAGTGCCGCCGGCCTTTCCCGTGAAGATTCGCACGAAGGAAGTGCGCGCCTACTACCGCTCGCGTCGCTTCGCGCGCCTCCTCGTCATCGACAAGGAGAACGGCGGCAAGGCCGATTCACTCAACGCAGCGATGAACGCGGCGCGGCATCCCTTCGTCGTGGCCGTCGACGCCGACACGCTGATCGAGCCCGACGCGCTCATGCGGCTCGCGCGGCCCTTCCTGCTCGGCGCGAACGTCGCGGCGGTGGGTGGGACGATCCGCGTGGCCAACGACTGCACCGTCGAGCTCGGCCGCGTGACCGATGCGCGCGTGAGCAATCAGTGGATCGTCGGCTGCCAGGTCGTGGAGTATCTGCGCGCCTTCCTGTTCGGACGCCTCGGCTGGAACTCACTGGGCGGCAATCTCATCATCTCGGGCGCGTTTGGCCTCTTCCGCAAGGAGTACCTGCTTGCGATCGACGGCTACAAGACGGGCAACGTGACCGAGGACATGGATCTCGTGGTGCGCTTGCACCGCTACCTGCGCGAGAACGGGATCGCCGCGACGATGCCGTTCATTCCGGATCCCGTCGCATGGACTGAGGTCCCGACCTCGACGAAGGTGCTCTCGCGCCAACGCGAACGTTGGCATCGCGGACTCATCGGCACCTTGTGGACGCACCGCACGATGCTGTTCAATCCGCGCTACGGCAGCATCGGGATGTTGGCGGTGCCGTTCTACCTGTTCGGCGAGATGCTCGCGCCCGTCGTCGAGCTGGTGGGCTGGTTGGCGTTGCTCCTCGGACTCGCGCTGGGCGCGGTGGACCCGGGCTTCGCGGCCTTGTTCTTCGCCGTCGCCATCGGCTACGGCACCTTCCTCTCCATCTGGGCCGTCGTGCTCGAGGAAGTGAGCTTCAAGCGGTATCGCCGCCGCCGCGACTTCTGGAAGCTCATCGGCTTCGCCTTGGTCGAAGGGCTGGGGTATCGCCAGATGACGGTGTTCTACCGGCTCCAGTCGTTCTGGAAGCACGTCCGCGGCGTCGAGAGCTGGGGCGCCATGACCCGCCAAGGCTTCGGCACCAAGCCGCCGGCCATGAAGCCCTGATCGCGCGGGCGAGGCGGCATCGCCTCGCCCGCGGGAGTCTCAGCCGCCCTGCAGTTCGCGGCGGATGCGCTCGAGCAGCGACTGCTCGGAG
>PNKF01000178.1 GCA_013822285.1 Gemmatimonas sp. | reverse complement strand
CCAGGCCAGCGACACGGTCAACGCCCGCTGGACGCAGGTCAGCGTCAGCGGATTCTTCCGCTACGACCTCGAGCAGATCCATGCCTCGCGCATCTCGAATGGTTCACCGGGCGTGCATCTGCTGACGCCGCTCGAGCGCCCAGGCCACGACACCTTGCTGCTCGTCACGCGCGGCTGGGTCTATGCGGCCGATGCGGCCAGCGCCGATCTCCCGCGCTGGCGCGAGGGATCCTTCGTGACGATCAGCGGCTACCTCGTGCCCATGCCCGACAGCGGCCCGCAGCCGCCGGCCGACCGCCCGCAGCTGATCCGTTCGCTGAACCGCCGCGCCATCGAGGCTCGCTTGGGCAAGCCGGTGTATCCCGTGCAGCTGGTCATGACCTCGGACTCCGCGGCGCGTGCCGACTCCGTCCCGCGCCGCCTGCCGCTGCCGACCATCGACCTCGGCCCGCACCGCTCGTATGCCGCGCAGTGGTTCGCCTTCGCGATCATCGCCGTCGTCGGAGGGGCCGTGCTCTTCCGCCGTACGCGGGGTATTATGTAATGACCTACGCGGGGAGCCATGCGACCCGCATCGTTGGACCTACATCCCCTGGAGGTGGCCGACATGGCCAGCCAGTCTCACGCCCTCGCCTCCGTCGAGGAGGCGCGCGACGTCGCCGAGGACGCGCGCGAATCCGAGTGGCAGCACCCGAGCTTCGTGAAGGAGCTCTTCCTCGGCCGGTTCCGTCCCGAGCTCGTGCACCCGTTTCCGGCGGACGATCCCGTCGCGATGCGCGAAGCCGAGCCCTTCCTCGCCAAACTCAAGCAGTTCCTCGAGACGGAGTACGACGCCGACCTCGTCGACCGCACGGGCGAGATTCCCGAAGCCTACGTGCAGCGCCTGCGTGAGCTGGGCGCCTTCGGCATCAAGATTCCCAAGGAGTACGGCGGGCTCGGGCTTTCGCAGATGGCCTATGTGAAGGCCATGGAGCTGGTCACGAGCAAGTGCGGGTCGCTCTGTGCGCTGCTTTCCGCCTCGCAGTCGATCGGCGTGCCGCAGCCGCTCAAGCTCTTCGGCACGGAGGCGCAGAAGCGCGAGTTCTTCCCGCGCATCGCGGCCGGCGGCATCACGGCCTTCGCGCTCACTGAAGTCCACGCGGGCAGCGATCCCGCCAACATGACGACCACCGCGACGCCGTCCGAGGACGGTAAGCACTGGCTGATCAGCGGCGAGAAGCTGTGGTGCACGAACGGCACCCGCGCGGATCTGTTCGTGGTGATGGCGCGCACGCCAGACCGCGAGGTCAACGGCAAGCTGCGGAAGAAGCAGATCACGGCGTTCATCGTGGACGCGAAGACGCCCGGCATCTCGATCAAGCATCGCAGCCGCTTCATGGGGCTCAAGGCCATCGAGAATGGCTGGATCTCGTTCCGTGATGTGAAGGTGCCGGCCGAGAACATCCTCTGGGGCGAGGGCAAGGGACTCAAGCTGGCGTTGATCACGCTCAATACTGGGCGCCTGACGATTCCCGCCAGCGTGGCCGGCGCCACGAAGGGGCTGCTGCGCGGCGTGCGGCAGTGGGCCGCCGAGCGCGTGCAGTGGGGCCAGCCGGTCGGCAAGCACGAAGCCATCGCGCAGAAGCTCGCGCGCATGAGTGCCAGCGTGTTCGCGATGGAATCGGTGGCCTACCTCTCGACGGCGCTCTACGAACGCGGCGGCACGGACATCCGGCTCGAGGCCGCGATCGCCAAGATGTTCAACACGGAGCTCGCCTGGCGCAGCGTCGATGACGCGCTGCAGATCCGCGGCGGCCGCGGCTACGAGACCGCCGATTCGCTGCGGGCGCGCGGTGAGACGCCGTTGCCCGTCGAGCGGGCGATGCGTGACTCGCGCATCAACCTGATCTTCGAAGGCTCCAGCGAGATCATGCGACTGTTCATCGCCCGCGAAGCGGTGGATGCGCACTTCGCTCGGGCCTTTCCCATCGTGGATCCCAAGAGCACGATGGGGACGCGGGTGAAGTACGCTGCGGCGGCCGCGCCGTTCTACGCCTCGTGGTATCCCGCGCGCTGGCTGCCGGAACTCCGTCGCTTCGATGAGTTCGGACGCAACGCCCATCACATGCGCTACGCCGCACGCGCCACCAACCGACTGGGCCGCTCGCTCTTCCATGCCATGCTGCGGTTCGGGCCGTCGCTCGAGAAGCGGCAGATGGTGCTCTTCCGCGCGGTGGACGTCGGCGCCGAGCTGTACGCGATGACCGCGACGCTGTCCCGTGCCCAGATGCTGGCCCGCGCCGGCAATCGCGAGGCCCTGCAGCTGGCGGATGCCTTCTGCCGGGAGGCGCGTGAGCGCATCGAGGCCAGCTTCCGCGCGTTGTATGGCAAGCACGACGGCGCGCTGTACACGTTGGCGCAGGGCGTGCTCAAGGGAGAGCATGCTTGGCTGGAGCGCGGCATCGTGGATGGCATGGGCGAAGCGACAGGCGTTGGTACGCCCGTCGCTTCGGGTGCTCCGTCAGCGGCGCAGGCGACTCAATCGCGCGACGCCACCGACCTCGCATTGAGATAGCTCGCGATCGCGCGGGCCTCTGCTTCGCTCACTTCGAGTTGCGGCATCACCGCCTGGCGCGCCCCGAACCGGGGCTGCGCCGGGCGCAGCGAGGCGGCGTCCGTCATCTTCTGCACGAGGAAGTCCACGGGGAAGCTGCGACCCGTGAGCTCGGGGCCAACGCGCATCTCCTGATAGTCCCGAAGCATCGGATCGTCGGCCTTCACATGGCAGCCGATGCAGCCTTTCGCCACGAACAGCGTGCGACCACGATCAGGCCCGCTCGCGGCGACGGCCGGCCTTGATCCGCGCGCGGGGCCCGCGGCGTTCGTCACCACGGCGCCTCGCCCGCTGCGCACCGGTATCGGCAGTAACTCCACGTCCCATCCATTGAAGTCCGTGTCCACGCGCAGGTGCAGTGCGTCGCCGTCACTTGGCGTGAAGGTCGCGCGGTAGACACCGGGCTGCCGTGTGCGTTCCGCCGCCACGCGCTGCCGCTCACCCAGCAAGCCACCCGTGCGCAGGTGCACGACCGGCGCGCGTCCCGCTAGCAGTTCCTCGCCGTGCTGGCGCAGCGAGAACGTCAGCGTGGTCGCTTCGCCGACCACGACCGACTCCGGCAGCTCGTGCACCGTCAGGATCGCCCATCCACCGCGCAGCATCGGGGCTGCCGCAGTCAGCAGCAGGGTTGCCGCCGCGCCCGCCATCACCGCCATCGGTCTCCGCATCCTTGCTCCCGCGCAAAGGTCAGTCCATCACCCACAGCCAGATGCGCTGTGCGGCGACAACCCAGAGCGGGCCATCGGTTTCGCCCCACATCGGATGGAGCGAGCGCCGCCAGCGATCGAGCATCTGACGGTCGAGCGTGAGAATTCCTTCCCTGGTCACGGCGGCCGGGCGCGCAGCGCGTTGCTCGAGCGCCACGGTGACTGCCTCGCGGCCCTGGCCTTTCACTCGCTGCAGCAGATGCCAGAGCGTGATGCCGCTGGTCTGGCGCCGGATGTTGGCTGGCGCACGGCGGTCTGCGCTGTCGAGCGCCGCGAGTATCAGCGCCAGGTCGGCGGCGTCGGGGCTCGCATCGCCAGCGTGCAGCACGCGGTCCAACGCGGCGATCGCGTCAGCGGGGAGCGCCGGATCATACGGCACGCCCGGCACACCATTCGCGTCCACGCGTGCCGTGAGTCCGGCCGGCACCACACTGCGCCGTCCGTCCTTGGCGAGCTCGACCCATCCCACGCTCACATGGAGGGTCGTGGCGCCGTCCGCGGCGACCTCGAGTCGATACGCGCAGCCAAGGTCCGTCGCCAAGGCCGTCGGCGTCTCGACGAAGAACAAGCGCGGTGGCGCCGCGATCACCGCCTCCATGCTGCCGCGCGCGAGGGCGAGGCGATGCTCGTTCCACGCGCCACGCCGCAACCGTGCGCGTGCGCCGGGCGCGAGCGTGACGTGGCCAATGCGGCCGACATTCAATCGCAGGCTGTCGTCCGCCGTCTCGAGCCAGGTCGTGTCGAGCGCGACCGATGCGCCGTCGGCAAGCCACTGCGTCGGCGCCGCGAACTGTCGATACACGCCGGTGCCGACTCCGAGCACGAGCGCGGCAGCGGCGGCTGCCAGCGCCAGGGGTAGCGAGACGTGGGTGGCGCCGGCGCCGGAACGCAGGCGCGCGCGAACGCGCGACCATTGCCGCTCAGGCTCTGGGAGCGGCGGTGCGGCGAGTGCACGACGGACATCCTCACGCCGCATCGTCGGTCTCCTCAAGTCGGAAGTCGGGCCCGAGGCGCTGAGCCAATGCCGCATGCGCGCGGCTCAGGCGCGAGGCCACGGTGCCCGCCGACACACCCAGCGCGTCGGCCATCTCGTCGTAGGAGAGATCGTCGTAGTACCGCAGCAGGACCACCATGCGCAGCTTCGGTGACAAGGCGTGAATGGCGCGCTGGAGCTCGACGTCCTCGCCCACGGACGCGGCACGGCGCGGATGCAGGGGCTCGGGCATGTCGCCGACGAACACGAAGCGTCGCCGGCGTCGCAGTTCGTCGACACAGGCGTTCGCGACCGCCCGATACAGGTAGGTGCTGAGGCGCGCGTCCGCGCGGAAGCGCTGCGCCGACTGGAAGAACCGCACGAAGACCTCCTGCGTGGCGTCTTGGGCCGCCGCGTCGTCGCCTTTCAAGAAGTGCAGCGCGACGCCGTA
>PNKF01000177.1 GCA_013822285.1 Gemmatimonas sp. | reverse complement strand
CACGCTCGCGCCCCAGGTGGTGCTGATCGGCGGTGACGTGTTCCACACGGTGCGCCCGACGAACACGGCGATCCTGCACGCGTTCAACCAGTTCGCGCGGTTGGCTCAGGCCCTGCCGGATGCGAAGATCGTCATCGCCGCCGGCAATCACGACATGCCGCGGTCGACCGAGACCATCTGCATCCTGCGGCTCTTCGCGGCGCCGTTGGGCATATACGTCGCCGACCGCGAAGCGAAGCGCTTCGCCTTCGAGGACCTCGAACTGTCGGTGCTGGCGGTGCCGGACTTGCCGCCGGGCAGCGTCGACCTCACGCCTGATCCGGCGTTCAAGTACAACGTGCTCGTGATGCACGGCGAGGTGCAGGGCGTGTTGCCGCAGGCCGAACGCGCCGAGCACCCCGATCGTGCGGCGATGCGCATTCTCGTCGAGGATGTGAGTCACGCGGGCTGGGACTACGTGGCGCTGGGGCACTACCACGTCTATGCGCGCGTCGCCGAGCATGCGTACTACTCGGGCGCACTCGATTACACGAGCACGAACCCCTGGGGCGAGCTGGCCGCCGAGCGTGCGGCGAAGCTGCCCGGCAAGGGCATGATCGAGCGCGATCTCGCGACGGGCAAGCAGACGTTCCATCCGCTGCCCGTGTCGCGGCCGTTCGTGGACCTCACGCCGATCGCTGGCGCGGGACTCGCGGCGGCGGAAATCGACGCGGCGATCCAGATGGCGGTCGCGAAGCTGCCGGATGGCGTCGATGGCAAGGTCGTGCGCCTTGTGCTGAAGGACGTGCCTCGGCACGTCGCCCGCGAGCTCGACCACAAGGCGCTGCGCGAGCTGCAGAAGCGGGCGTTGCATTTCCAGCTCGACGTGCGGAAGCCCGAAGCCGTGCGCGTGGAGCGCAGCGGCGCGCCGGGACGGAAGGCCTCGTTGGCCGACACGCTGCGCGAATCCTTGCGCGCGCGGAACCTGCCGAACGACGTCGAACGCGATGCCTTCGTGGCCTTGGGGCTGCGCTATCTCGAGCAGGCGGAGGAGTCGGAGCCGCAGCCGATGCTGCCGGGGAGCGAGGCGTGAGGATCACGCGACTCAAGCTCACCAACTTCCGCCAGCACGCGGACACGACGCTCGAGTTCGACTCGGGGCTCACCGGCATCATCGGGCCCAACGGTGCGGGCAAATCGACGATCCTCGAGGCGATTGCTTGGGTGCTCTACGGCGGATCGATCCTGCGCGGCACGAACGAGACGATTCGCTTCCAGCGCGCACCGGCCCGCTCGCCCGTGCGCGTGGAACTCGATTTCGAACTCGGCGGGCATCGCTATCGCGTGCTGCGTGGCCTGTCGATGGCGGAGTTGTATCTCGATGGCGCCGCCGAGCCGATCGCGAATTCGGTGACGACGGTCGCCGAGATGCTGCAGCGCCGCCTGGGCATGACGCGCACGGAGTTCTTCAACACCTACTTCACCGGCCAGAAGGACCTGGCCGTGATGCAGGCGCTGTCGGCGTCGGAGCGTGCGCAGTTCTTGTCGCGGGTGCTGGGATACGAGAAGCTGCGCGTGGCGCAGGATCTCTGTGCGGCGCGTCGGCGTGAGCTGACGAGTGAGGTGGCGGGACTGCGCTCAGGCATGCCGGAGCGCGACGTCGTGCTGCGTGAGCTGGCGCTGGCGACCGAGGCGCTGCACGGCGCCACGAAGCTGCACGAGGAGGCGGAGCGCGTCGCGCAGGAGACGGAGCTCGCCTTTGCCGATGTCGCCCCGCGTTGGCAGGCGGCGCAGGCCGGGCGCGAAGAGCGGGAGCGCATCGAGCGCGAGCTCGCCGGCCTGGCGGCCGAGGAGCAGGCGCTGCTGCGGAATGTCGAAAAGCTCGATGCTGAGCTGGCGCAGGTGGCGGAGGCGCGAGCGCAGCTCGCCCCGATGCTGCCCGACATGGACGCGTTGGAGCGCGCGGACGAGGCGCTCAAGCAGCAGGCGTCGCTGAAGGAAAGCCACGCGCAACGGCGCCTTCTGGAGACGTCACGGGCGAATCTCACGAAGGACTGTGCCGCGCTCGAGGGCGAGGTCGCGCGACTCCGCGATTCCGCGGCGAAGGCCGAGCCCTTGGCCAAGGACGTGGCCGACCGGCGGGCGGAATTGGAGCGTGCGCAGGGCAAGCTCGAGCTGCGTCGGACGGAGTGGGTGCGCGAACGTGAGTCGGTGGAGAGCCGCCTGCGCACGCTGCGCGAGACGTATGCGGACCTGCGGGACCAGCGGGATGTGCTGCTGAATGCCGGTGAAGCAGGCAACTGTCCGACCTGCACGCGCCCGCTGGGCGAGCACTTCCGTGCGGTGCTGGAGACGGTGGAGCGACAGCTCGAGACCGTCGAGGCCGACGGCAGCTACTTCCGCACGCGCCGCGACCAACTCGAAGCGATGCCGGCGGATATCGAGCACCTCGACGAACTGCGCAAGAAGCTCTACGCGGACGTGACCGCGCTCGAGCGCCGGCTCACCGAGGCGCAGCAGGATGCGAAGCGCCTCGTCGCCGAGGAGCAGGAGCTCGACTCGAAGCGCACGCGTCTCGCCTCGGTGGCGGCGGATCTCGCGGCGCTGCCCATCGGCTATGACGCGGCGGAGCACGCGCGGCTCGAGGCGGAGCGCGAGCGTCTCGCGGAGCGGAGCACGCTGGCGAATCGTCTCTCGATGCGTATCGAGCGGGAGCCGGCGCTGCAGCGCGACCGCGAGTCCACGCTGCGGCAGCGCGATGATGTGATCGCGCGTCGTCAGGCGGCTGAGGCGCGCCGTACCAGTCTCCGGGTGCCGGAGGGTGACTACGGCGAACTCCGCCGCCTGTACGATGGCATCGTCGATGCGCGCAACGAGGCGGCCGCCAAGGCGGCGGTCGCCAAGGGCAACCGCGAGAACGCGGCCGCGGCGGCGGAGCGCGCCGCGCAGGCGAAGACGGCCTACGAGGTATTGGCATCGAAGGTGGCCGCGCTGGAATCCGACCGGCGTGTGCACGACGAGCTGCACCGCGCATACTCCGAGCTGCGCAACGAACTGAACTTCCAGCTGCGGCCGGAGATCGGCGAGATCGCGTCGGAGCTCTTGAAGACGATCACCGACGCGCGCTACACGGAGCTCGAGCTCGACGACAAGTATCGCATCCAGGTGCTGGAGGACGGCGTGCCGAAGCCGGTGATCTCGGGCGGCGAGGAAGACGTGGCGAACCTCGTGCTGCGGCTCGCGATCTCGCAGATGATCGCGGACCGCGCGGGTCAGGCCTTCTCGCTGCTCATCCTCGACGAGGTGTTCGGCTCGCTGGACGACGTGCGTCGGGCGAACGTGGTCTCGCTGCTACGCGGCCTGGAGGATCGCTTCGATCAGGTCATCGTGATCACGCACATCGAAGCGGTGCGCGACGGACTGGACCGCGTCATCCAGGTGGGCGTCGACGAAGAGACGGGCGCGGCGAAGGTCACGCAGGTGGACACGGCGGTGGCGGCGCTGCAGGGCGCCGAGGCGGCGGCGTGAGCGCCTGTCCCGCGCGCGAGGTCGGCCGGTGAGCGACTCCCAGGCGCACGTGGCGCGGGTCAGCGGACCGTTCCCGGTGCGCGTGGAGGACATCACCCCGTTGAACGCGATCTTCAGCGACGCGTTCTCGGAGCGGTATCGCCGCGACGGGATGGCCGGCGTCCGCGTCCCGCCGCTCAATCCGGCCATCTGGCGCTTCGCGATCGAGTCCGCCGGCAGCGGTGCCATGCTCTGGCGCGATGCGGCCGGCGAGATCGCCGCGTTCAACTTTGCGCACGCGTTGGGCGCCGAGGGCTGGATGGGGCCGCTGGCGGTGCGCGAAGACCTGCAGGCGCATCGACTGGGACATCGCATCGTGGAAGCGGGTGTCGCGCACCTGAAGCAGGCCGGCTGCACGACGATTGGCCTCGAGACCATGCCGCGCACGATGGACAACATCGGCTTCTATGCGTCGATGGGCTTCGTCCCCGCGCCGCTGACCATCACGGTGACGATGGACGCCATCAGTGGCGCGGCGCCGCGCTTGCTGGGCCAAGCGGGGAGCGGCGACCGAGAGGCCTTGCTGCGTGACTGTGCGGCGCTGTTGCAGGCCGTGCGTCCCGGGGCAGACTACACGCGCGAACTCGCACTGACCCTCCGCCATGGTCTCGGTGATGTGCTGCTGCACACGGCCGAGGACGGTCGCTTGCTCGGCTTCGCGCTGTACCACGAGGTTCCGTTGGTCGAAGGGCGCAGTCGCGAGGAGCTCCGCGTGCTCAAGCTCGTGGTGGACGACGCCCGCGAGTTGCCCGCGCTGATGCAGCTGGTGCGTGCGCAGGCGCGGCGCAGCGGGACCCTACGCGCGGCGCTGCGCGTGCAAGGCGAGTTTCCTGACGCGATCCGCGTGCTGGTGGCTCACGGCGCCCGCGTGCGCTGGACGGACCTGCGGATGACGCTGACGGGCTATGCGGAGGCGCCCGCGCAACGCGGCGTGGCGATCTCCAACTGGGAGATCTGAGCGCGGCTTAGCGGCCCTTCGCCTTGCGGGCGCGCTCGGCGCGCTTCACGGCCGCGAGGACGAGGAACATCACGCCAAGCGTCAGGAACAGGTGGATGAATCCAGGGCCTTCGAAGACGAAGGTCCCGAGGATCCACAAACCGAGCATGGCGATGCCGCTGATGGTCAAGAGGTCCATGTCGAAACATAACGATTGTGGACGCAGGATGTGATTGACGGCTCTGGGAGCGGCCCCTACTATTCCCCCACGATTC
>PNKF01000176.1 GCA_013822285.1 Gemmatimonas sp. | reverse complement strand
GCACGGGCCAGTAGAGCTGCGGCGAGAAGTAGTCGAGCCAGCCTTCCTGCAGCCACTTCCGCGCGTCGGCGTAGAGTTCGCTGTAGGCATCGAAGCCGACGACCTGCTCGGGGAAGCCCGGACGCCAGATCCCGAAGGGTGAGATGCCGAACTTCACCCAAGGCTTCTCCGCGTGAATGCGCTCGTAGAGTTCCTTCACGAGGCCGTTCACGTTCTCGCGGCGCCAATCATCGTGATTGAGCGTGCCGCCGCTGCGCTGGTAGCGCTGGAAGCTGCGGTCGTCGGGGAACTCGATCGTGCGGCCGCGACGGTCGCGTTCCTTGTACGGATAGAAGTAGTCGTCGATGTGCACGCCATCGATGTCGTAGCGCTTCACGACATCGAGGATGACGCGCACCGTGTGCGCGCGCACGGCGGGCTCGCCGGGGTCCATCCATTCCTGGCGGCCGTACTGGCGCACCAGCGAGGGCCGCGCGAGGCGCATGTGGCCGCGCGAATGCGGGCCCTTGGCGCTGGTGTGGCGCGCGCGATACGGATTGAACCAGGCGTGCAGCTCGAGGCCGCGTTTGTGCGCTTCGTCGACGGCGAAGCGCAGCGGATCCCACCAGGGACGCGGCGCGAGGCCTTCTTGGCCGGTGAGGAACTCCGACCAGGGTTCGATCTCGCTGGCGTAGAGCGCATCGCCCTGCGGACGCACTTGGAAGATGACGGCGTTGAGCCCGCTGGCCTGCGCGCGATCGAGCAGGCGCGTCAGTTCGCGACGTGCCGAATCGGGCGAGAGGCCAGGACGCGAGGGCCAGTCGATGTTGCCGACCGAGGCGATCCACAGGCCGCGGAACTCGCGCGCGACGGGCGGCGGCACGCAGCTGGCATCGTCACTGGGGCAGGGCTCGGGGACGAGCGGCTGCGCCGATGGTCCCTGCGCCCGCACGTTTCCCCCGAGGAGCAGGGTGACGGCGGCGAGTGCGAGGGACCGGAGTTTCATTGGACGACGTAGACGAGGTTGCCGCTGGGGTGAGTCGAGCAGACGCCGCCGTAGGTCCCCGGATAGGGAATCGTGAAGTCGCGGGTCTCGCCGGCATCGGCGCCGAAGAGCGCCAGTTGATGCCGCGTGGAGTCGCCGTTCACGACACGGATGACGGTGCTGCGCCCGCGTGCCTTGATATACAGCGTTTCGGGCAGAACAGCACCAGCCACGGTGGCGACGCCCCCCGGTGCGATGCGGATCGTCACCGCGGGGCGCGGCCACGTCCACCAGGTGAGCGCGGCCACTACAAGGACGACTAAGCCCAGCGTGAGGCTACGGCTCAAGGACCTACGGTTGGCGGACACTGGCTCTCACTTCCACCGTGCGGCCCGAGTGAAAGCTCAGCGTGACGCTGAGCGAATCGCCGGGGACGAGGGGGCGGCGCAAATCCATGAGCATCACGTGCGCACCCAGCGGCCGGAACGACACCGAGTCGTTGGCCGGCAACGGCAGGGACGTTACCTGCGACATGTGCATCGTGCGGCCCTGCTGCATGGAGACGTGCATCTCCGTGCGCGCCGCGACGTCACTGGCGACGCCGATCAGCGTGTCGGACTCCGTGCCGCCGTTGCCGAGCGTGAAGTAGACGGCGGACATAGCACCGCTGTCGGCGGGCCGGGCCCAGGCGTCGCGCGCCTCGAGGGCGTTCACGACCGGTGCGGCATCCTTGGGGGCGCAGGCCGCGCCGACGAGGGCCGCGACGAGCAGGCTACTGCAGCTTGCGAAGATCCTTTGCGAGTTCTTCACCGGTTACTCCTGGTTCGAACATCACGCGGAGCCGGCCTTGCCGGTCCACGACGAATGTGTGGGCGGGATGCGCGACCGTGTAGAAGCCGTCGCGCGGATCGCCTTCGGGATACGCGGCGATGCTCCAGCGCTTCTTGAGATCCTCGAGCTCCTGCGTGCTGCCGGTGAGCCCGATGAAGGCGGGATCGAACTGCCGCGCGTACTTGAGCGCGAGATCCGGCGTATCGCGATCCGGATCCATGCTCACGAACACGAAGCGGATGTTCGTGGTGTCGGCACCGAGGGCGCGCTTGGCGCGGGCCCAATCGGAGAGCGTAGTGGGGCAGACGTCGGGGCAGTGCGTGTAGCCGAAGTACAGCATCACCACCTTGCCCCGCTCCGCGGCGAGGTCAAAGCGCTGGCCGTCGGCCGCCGTGAACGCGAGCGCGGGCGCGGGGTCGGCATCTTCGATGACGATGCCGCGTTCGAGATTCCCCGAGCAGGCGGTGAGCAGGAGCGCTGCCGCGATGATGAAGCGATGCATCACGGCAATTTACCCCGACGAGGCGGTAGAGGTACGAATGCGCTCACTTCGCGTTGATACTGGCGGTACGCGTCGCCGCGTGAGCGCAGCGCGTGTGCCTCGGTGGCCGCGATGCCCGTGACCCGTGTGAGGAAGTAGAGCATGAGCGCCGGGCCGATCAGCCCCGTCCATCCCCAGGGCGAGACGATGCCGAGCAGCGCGAAGCCGACCCACACGAGCCAGTCGAAGAAGTAGTTCGGATGCCGCGACCAGCTCCAGAGGCCGACGCGACAGACCTGTCCGCGATTGGCGGGGTCCGCCTTGAACGCGCGCAGCTGCGCGTCGGCGGTGGCTTCGCCGAGCATGCCGAGTGCCGCGACGGCGGCGCCGACCCAGGTGAGCCAGTGGATCTGTGACGCGGTGTCGATGGCCGCGAAGAGGAACGGCAACGCGAGCAGCACGTCGAGCAGGCCTTGGCCGACGAAGAGCGTGAAGAACTTGAGTCCGAGGTTGCCGCCCCAGCGGGCGCGCATGTCGCCGTAGCGCGGATCTTCGGCGGCACCGATGGTGCGGGTGACCAGATGCAGCGTCAGCCGTGCGCTCCACAGGCCGACGATTGCGGCGACGAGGAGGCGGCGCGGCAGGTGCCCCGGCGCGACGATGGCGTAGGCGACGGCCAGCAAGCCGAGGTTCGCGGCCCAGCCGACGTCCACCCAGCTGGCGTTCCGCGTGCGCAGGTGCAGGGCCCACAGTGCGAGCATCACCGGGGTGGTGATGAGCAGGCCGAGGACGAGCAGGTGCGCGGTGACGACGAGGAGGCCAGCGCTGGCGGGGATCATATAGAGGAAGATACCAGCGGCGGCGCAGGAAGATTCCGACTGAACGGCAATCACCACGGAGGCACGGAGACACGGAGACGACATGAGGCGGACCCGGAACAATTGGCCGCCGATCTAAAGGCGCCCTGAGTGCTCAGTCCTGCTGTTGCAGCCTCTGTGTCTCCGTGTCTCCGTGGTGAACACCCTTCCGTTCCACCCCACGGATACCGGCGCTTGCGGGAATGGCGCCACAATATTACTATTTGGTTATATATGACGCTTGTCGCGGCGCTGGGGGCTCTGCTGGTCGGACTGACGCTCGGGTTACTGGGCGGCGGCGGGGCGATCGTGACGGTGCCGGTGCTGGTCTACGCCCTGGGGCTCGACGCCAAGCTGGCGGTGGTGATGGCCCTGCCAATCGTCGGCGGCGTGTCGCTGGTGGGCGTGCTGCAGCACTGGCGCCAGGGCAACGTGGACTTCCGCACGGCGGGCGTGTTCGGGCTCGCGGCGATGGGCGGCGCCTTCGGCGGCGCGAAGCTCGCGCAGTTCGTGAGCGGTCGGCTGCAGCTCATCCTGCTCGCGCTGCTGATGTTCGGCTCGTCGATCTCGATGCTGCGGGGCCGCGGTCCGGGGGCCGGCGAAGAAAGCGCGACGCGCGACCTGAGCTTCAAGGTGCTGCTCGTCGGACTTGGCGTCGGCGTGCTCACCGGCCTGCTCGGCATCGGCGGTGGATTCCTGCTGGTGCCCGCGCTGGTGCTGCTCGCGAAGGTGCCGATGCGCCAAGCTGTTGGCACCTCGCTCACCGTCATCGCGATGAACACGGCGGCCGGCTACCTCGGCTATCTCGGACAAGTCGAGTTGCCGTGGAAGTTGGTGCTGCAGTTCGCGGGCATCGCCGCGGTCGGCATCATCGGCGGGTCGGCGCTGGTGCCGCGCATTCCCCAAGCCGCTCTCAAGAAATCATTCGGCGTGCTGCTGATTCTCCTCGGCGCGCTAATCCTGTGGCAGCAAACCTGACCTCGGAGTCCTTCCATGTTCTTCAAGCGCTTCTACGATGATGGTCTCGCACAGGCCTCGTACATGATCGGCTGCCAGGCGACCGGCGATGCGATGGTGATCGACGCGAACCGTGACCTGCAGCAGTATCTCGACGCCGCGGCGACCGAGAAGCTGCGTATCACGCACGTGAGCGAGACGCATATTCACGCGGACTACGTGTCGGGTTCGCGCGAGCTGGCCAAGCGCACGGGCGCGCAGCTCTACCTGTCGGCGGAGGGCGGAAAGGACTGGCAGTACGCCTTCGCGAAGCAGGATGGCGCGACGCTGGTGAAGAACGGCGACGTCATCAAGGTCGGCAACATCAAGATCGAGGTGATGCATACGCCGGGGCACACGCCAGAGCACATCTCCTTCCTCGTGACGGACACGGCAGGTGCCAGCGAGCCGATGGGCATCGTGACGGGTGACTTCGTCTTCGTCGGTGACGTAGGTCGTCCCGACCTGCTCGAGAAGGCGGCGAAGGTCGCGAACACCATGGAAGACGGTGCGCGCACGCTGTTCCACTCGCTGGAGCGTTTCCGTGCGCTGCCCGACTACATCCAGGTGTGGCCCGGCCACGGCGCGGGCTCGGCATGCGGCAAGGCGCTCGGCGCCGTGCCGATGAGCACGGT
>PNKF01000175.1 GCA_013822285.1 Gemmatimonas sp. | reverse complement strand
CTGCTGGCATCAGCGTTTGCTGCATCCAATCTAATCGTCGCACGAGGCGCCCCGCCGCGTCAGCCCTTTCGCCCCGCCGGACGCGCCATCACCAAGGCATCCTCAGTGGGCTTGGTGTAGTACGCCTTCCGTCGTCCGACTTCCTCGAAGCCAAACGCGCGATACAGCGCCAGCGCCGCGACGTTCGACTCCCGCACCTCGAGATAGATGACGGTACGCCCGTAGCCGCCGACGGTCTTGATGAAGTCATCCAGCAGCGCACGGCCGATGCCCTTCCCCCTCGATTCCGGCGCCACCGCGAAATTCGCCAGGTCCGCCTCATCCTGGACGCGGCGTCCGACCCAATAGCCGACCACGCGCCCGCCCAGCTCGGCCACCCAACAGTCGGAGCGCGACCCGTCGCAGAGCTCCACGAACGAGTGCGCCGGCCAAGGATCGGGGAAACAGGCGCGCTCAATCTCGAAGAGACGACCCGCGTCGTCCGGCCCCGGGGCGCGAATCGTCAGCGCATCGGTCGGGACGGCATCGCTCTCAGAGGAGCCCGCGGCGCTCATGTGAGCGACCTCCCGTGCGCCGCCTCCCACTTCACCTGCGCTTCCGCGAGACGTCCGTACAGGGGTTCCCAGGTCGCGAGATCCACGCGCGCGACTGAAGCGAGGCCGAGGCAGCGCAGGACGCCGCTTGCCTGCGGGCGCGCCGCATGCGCCTCATCGGGCCCGATGGGAAGGGCCTCAAGTTCCGCCGCACGCGCAGCCACGCTCGCCGCGGCAACCAACCCGAGCTGTTCGACTCGGAGAATCTCACCACGTTCACCACTGATGACCAGCGCCGCGTACCGCTCCCCGCGCAACGCGTCCAACGTGGACATCCACCGTGTGCCCAGCGCCTTTGTCGACTCGTCCGCGGCGACGATGAGCGCGAGCGACGGCACTGCGAACAATGGAATCCCGCGCGCGTGCACGATGCCTTTCGCCGTCGCCGCCACCACGCGAAGGGCTGTGAAGCTGCCCGGCCCGGCGCCGACGATCACGGCGTCGAGCTCGCCAAGCGTCACGCCCGCGTCAGCCAGCATGGCCAGCACTGCGGGGAAGAATGTCTCGTCGCGATCGCTGCGCATGACGACGCTGCGCGCATCGAGCAGCTGCCCATCCCGGAGCAACGCGAGCGTGCCGTCGCCGCCGGCGGCGTCCATCGCGAGCACGAGCCCTTGGGTGAGCGGCGTCCGCTGCGCAGCGGCACTCATACCGACGCCTCCGGCCAGTGCAGCCGTCGGCGCGCCTCGGCGCCCTCCACTTGCTCAAGGCGAATCGCGACGTGACGCGACGGCATCAGCCGTGCCGCGATCTCCGGCCACTCCACGAGCACCACGCCATCAGAGGCAATCGCGTCGTCCCAGCCGACCTGCGCGAGCTCTTCTGGGCGACGCAGGCGATACAGGTCGAAGTGCCATACTGGTCCACGCGCGGAGGCGTAGCGATGCGCGATGCCGTAGGTCGGACTCGTCACCTCGTCGGTGACGCCGAGTCCCGCGGCGATCGCCTGCACGAGTGTCGTCTTCCCCGCCCCGAGGTCGCCGGTCAGCGTGATGACCGCCGGCGGCGTGAGGGACGCGCCGAAGCGCCGTCCCCAGGCCTGGAGCTCATCGAGACTGAGTTCAGCGACGGCCACGGCCGGACTTCGCGGCGCTGTCCCCCATCGCCGCCTTCAGGTCAAAGAGTTCGTCGCGCAAGCGCGCCGCCGTCTCGAAGTCAAGGTTCTTGGCCGCCGCGCGCATCTCCTCCTCGAGCTTCTGCACCAGCGCCGGCAAGTCGTCGGTCCCGTACGCCCGCTGCGCCTCGGCCACCTTCTTCTGCTTCTTGCCGCGCGTGCGCGCGTCATCGCGCGCGTCGCTGCCCTCGCGCGCATCCGCCACCCGCGTGGAGAAGCGCACCTGATCGAGCGACTTGTGCACGCCGGCCGGCACGATGCCATGCTCGCGGTTGTGCGCCTCCTGCACGGCGCGGCGGCGCGACGTCTCGTCGAGACAGCGCTGCATCGAGCCGGTGATGCGATCGGCGTAGAAGATGGCGCGGCCCTCCACGTGGCGCGCCGCGCGCCCCACGGTCTGGATCAGCGAACGATCCGAACGGAGGAAGCCTTCTTGATCCGCATCGAGGATGGCGACCAGCGAGACCTCGGGCAGGTCCAAGCCTTCGCGCAGCAGGTTTATGCCGATCAGCACGTCGAACTCCCCGAGCCGCAGGCCGCGCACGATCTCCATGCGTTCGATGGCGTCGATGTCGGCATGCATGTAGCGCACGCGCACGCCGACCTGCGAGAGATAGTCGGTGAGATCCTCCGCCATGCGCTTCGTGAGCGTCGTGACCAGCACGCGCTCGCCCTTTTTCTCGCGCAGGCGAATCTCGTGCAGCAGGTCGTCCACCTGTCCCTTCACCGGGCGGATCTCGATCGTCGGGTCGAGCAAGCCGGTCGGGCGGATCACCTGCTCCACCACCACGCCCTCGGAGAGCTTGAGCTCCAGGTCGCCGGGCGTCGCGCTCACGTTGATCGCGCGCGGCGTCAAGGCGAGGAACTCGTCGAACATCAACGGGCGATTGTCGAGTGCACTGGGCAAGCGGAAGCCGTACTCGACCAGCGTGGTCTTCCGCGCGCGGTCGCCGTTGAACATGCCGCCGATCTGCGACAGCGTCACATGCGACTCATCGACGACGACCAGGAAGTCGTCGGGGAAGTAGTCGAAGAGCACCGCGGGCCGCGAGCCCGGTTCACGACCCGCGAGCACGCGCGAGTAGTTCTCGATGCCTGGGCAGGTCCCGATCTCGAGCATCATCTCGATGTCGAAGTTCGTGCGGCTCTCGAGACGCTGCGCTTCCAGCAGCTTGCCGGCTTCCTTGAGCGCACGCAGGCGGTCGACCAGCTCGGCGCGGATCTCCTTCACCGCGCGCTCGATCGTCGGCCGATTCGTCACGAAATGCTTCGCCGGATAGATGGCGCTGCGCTGCAGCGGCGCGATGGTCTGGCCCGTCAGCGGATCGATCTTGCTGATCTTCTCGATCTCATCGCCGAACATCTCGATCCGGACCCCCTGCTCCTCGTAGGCGGGGAGGATCTCGATGGTGTCGCCGCGCACCCGGAAGGTGCCGCGCTCGAAGCTCACGTCGTTGCGCCCGTACTGGATGGCGACCAACGCCTTGAGGATCGCATCGCGTGCAATGGCCTGGCCGACGTGCAGCTGCACCATGTTGGCGCGGTAGCTCTCGGGATCACCGAGACCGTAGATGGCCGACACCGTCGCGACGATGATGACGTCCTCGCGCTCCATCAGCGACGAGGTCGCGCGCAACCGCAGGCGATCGATGTCCTCGTTGATCGAGGCGTCCTTCTCGATGTACGTGTCCGACGACGGCACGTACGCCTCAGGCTGGTAGTAGTCGTAGTACGAGATGAAGTACTCGACCGCATTGTTCGGGAAGAATCCCTTCAGCTCGCCGTAGAGCTGCGCCGCCAGCGTCTTGTTGTGCGAGAGCACCAGCGCCGGCTTGCCCCACTGCTGGATGACGTTGGCCATCGTCATCGTCTTGCCCGACCCGGTGACGCCCAGCAGCGTCTGGAAGCGGTCCCCGCGCTTCAAGCCGGCGACCAGTTCCGCGATGGCTCGCGGTTGGTCGCCGGCTGGGGAGAAGGGGGCCTGGAGGTCGAAGCTGGGCATGGAACGGCAGCTGTAAGATGTAAGCTCTAAGATGGAAGTGGACGGCGACGACGCACCACTTTCCACTTACAGCATATCGCTTACAGCTGCCCTTAGTTCATTCCCGGGAACAGCGCCCGCTGCCACGGGATGCCGGCGAGGATCACGACCAGCGTGAGCACCGCGAAGGTCAGCCCCACCTTATGCCGCGCCGCATCGGTCGCGCGATTCTTCGCGACGATGCTGCCGACGGTGATCACGATCGCGGCCAGCACCATCAGCGTCGGATGCTCCACGACCACCTGCCGCAGCGCCCGGTCGGCCATCGTCGCTTCCATGTCGCGCATCGCGGCCTGGACGATCGGGCTGTTCATCAGGAGCAGCAGCCCGATGAGCACCTGCAAGTGCACCGTCCCCATGAACATCGCCAGCGACTTCCGAGCCGCCGCGAAGGGGACGCTGCCACCGAGTCCCTTGGCCGTGCGCGCGATGGCAAGCACGCCGAGCACGAGGACGACCCAGCGGAGGAGATTGTGCGTGTGGAGGAGGGTGCTATGCATGGGAACCTGTGTCGGAGGAATGAGCGGGCGACCCTTCAATTTACACACAGCGGCCGTGCGCGAAGCGGTCAGGCCGCGAAGGGCATACGCCGGAGCTCGCTCACGCACGGAACCAAGCCCTTAGTCCTCGTCAGCGGACAGCCGCTCCCGTCGCGCGACCTCGGACACGCCCTTCACGCGCCGCGCCGCCTTCATGATGCGCTCGAGGTGCGCCAGGTTCTCCACCTCGACCAGCGCCGCGCCGTTCACGCGCCCGTCCGTGGTCTTCAGCTCCAGCGAACGGATGTCCGTACCCGTGCCGCTCACCGCGGCCGCGAGGTCGGCATACAGGCCGCGCCGGTCGCTGCCTTCGATCGCCAAGCGCACCGTGAAGCGCTCGCCCGCCGTCTCCTGCCAGTCGATCTCGAGCCGACGCTCCGGCTCGTGCACCAGGAACAACAGGTTCGGGCAATCCCCGCGGTGGATGCTCACGCCGCGCCCGCGCGTCACGTAGCCCACCACTTCGTCGCCGGGCACC
>PNKF01000174.1 GCA_013822285.1 Gemmatimonas sp. | reverse complement strand
CGTTGCGTTCGGCGACGGTGACTTCGGTGGCGAGCTGGGCGAGGCGGGCGCGGAGCGCCTTCGTCGTCGACTCGGCGCGATCGTAGTCGGCGGTGGTGGCGACGCGGCGCGTGACGAGCTGCTGCTGGCGCACCTGCTCGCGCTCGGCCTCGCCGAGGCGGACGCGCGTTTCGTCGAGGGCGCTGTTGGCGGCGTCGAGCTGCGCGTGGGCGAGTTGGAGCGACGCGCGGGTGTTGGTGGCGTCGAGGCGCGCGAGGATCTGGCCGTCGGCGACCTGCCCGCCTTCCTCGATGAGGACCTCGACGACCTTGCCGGTGATCTTCGAGGAGACGGTCGCTTCGCGGCGGGCCGTGACGTAGCCGGAGGCGTTGAGCACGGTGCGCGCGCCGCCCGGGCCGGCGGCGACCTCGCGCGCGGCGGCGGTGCGGACCTCGGGGGCCTGCGGGCGCGCGAGCCACCACGCGGCGGCGGCGACGAGCGCGAGCGCAACGACGCCCAGGGCGATCGCGCCGCTGCGGCGAGGACCGGCGGGAACCTTGTCCCGAGGGATGCGCAAATCTTCCAAGCGAGGCTGCGGTGCGCTCATGCGAAACTCATGGATGCCGGAGCGCAGCGGGCGGGTCAACGGCGTTGCCCGTGCCGGAAGTCATGCCGCGGTGACCGAAGTCATGGCGCTAATCGCCGCGCCGGGCGGTCGCGCGGGGGCGACCGCGATTGCGCGGATGCGGCCGTGGGCTGACGCGCGCGCGGCAGCGCCTGCCGCGCTCCGGCCTTGCGGCGGCCCGCAGCCGCGGCGAGGTTGTCGGCATGCACTACAAGACGGTGACGATGGCGGCGCGGAAGCGGATCGCGCTCGTGGCCCACGACGCGCAGAAGGCCAACCTGGTGGAGTGGGCGAAATTCAACCGCGGCACGCTGGGGCAGCACGAATTGTGGGGCACCGGCACGACCGGCGCGCTCCTGGAGCGCGCGCTCGAGTTGCCCGTCAACCAGTTGCTCACCGGGCCGCTCGGCGGCGACCAGCAGCTCGGCGCGATGATCGTGGAGGGCCGGATCGATTTCCTGATCTTCTTCTGGGATCCGCTCGAGGCGCAGCCGCACGATCCCGACGTGAAGGCGTTGCTGCGCATGGCCTCGGTCTGGAACATCCCCACGGCATGCGACCGCGCGACCGCGGATTTTCTCATCAGCTCGCCGCTGATGCATGCGCCCTACGAGCGCCAGGTGCCGGACTACGAGGCGTATCGCCGGGAGCGCGTCGCCGGCCAAGCGTAGCGCCCGCGCCGGCAGCGCGAGCAGCGCGAGCGCCGCCAAGCCGAGCCCCAGCGATGCGCCCGTCGCCGGCTCCGGCACCGCCGCCGCGATCTGCACCTCGTCGAGGAACGCCCATTGTCCGGGCGTGCTGTTCACGTTGACCGTGAGCTGCGTGCCGAGGATCGGCTGCGCCAGCGTGAAGGTGAGGTTCGCGCGGGTGCCGTCGGCGAACGTGTCGCCCGCCAGCGCGAACGTCTCGGTTCCCACCGTGATGCTCGGGGGAATGAAGATGCCCGCGGCTTCGCTGCGGGCGAGGCCGAGCGTCACCGCCGTGACGGTCACGGCGACCGGGAACGTGAAGGTGATCGTGGCCGGCGTCGTATACCAGCCGACCCATTCCTGGGCGTTGCCCTGGCCGAGATCGGCCGACCAGGCATCGATGCCGAAAATACCGTCCGTGAGCTGCGTGCCGCCGTCGTCGAAATACTCCCACGAGCCGCCGACGGTGGTTCCTTCCGCCCCGGTCGCCGTGTAGCTGGTGGGGGCGACGAACTGGGCCGAAGCGCTCGCGGCGGCAACAACCGCGCCCCGGCGCTGCTCCTGACGCAGAGCTGGGTCGAAATATCCAGATGACCGCCCGCGAATTTCGCGAATCGGCACGAATCCAGAAGGGAGGAGGCGCGACGCCGGAGAAGGATCGAGCCACTGCAGGATTGCGGCCCATGAACCCGGTGATCGCGGCCTCGTGGCGATCCGGCTGCGTGCGGTCACTCGTTGCGGAGGAAGCGCCGCACGTCGTCGTGGTTGCCGACAAATACGATTTCAAGTCCATCGATCCTCAGCAGGTAAACGATGCGCAGATCGAGTCCGGCGCGACACTCGAAGTAGCTGCCTTGCAGGCGGCGGATGGAAAGGCCGGTGTGCTGGTGCGGCGCGCCCCAGATTTTCTGCAGGCGGTTGAGCGCCTCTTCGACCCGCGCATGGTCCTCGTCGCCGAGAGCCCTGAGCGACTCGAGGAAGCGCTTCGAGAGTCGTAGCTCAACTGGCACGGCGCTTGGGCAACTTGCCGCGGAAGACGGCCATGCGTCCGGCCTTGCGCTCGGCGGCGAGCTCGGCGTCGGTGCGAGCGGCGAAGGATTCCAACTGGGCGGTGGTGACGCCGTATTCGCGCTGGGCGTAGTCGGTGGCCTGCACCGGCACGGGGCGGAGGGCGAAGATGTCGGCGCCGTAGACGATACCGATCTCCTGCCCGTTCTTCGCGGCCTTGAGCCAGTGGGTCAGGTTTTTGCGGGCTTCAGTGGCGGTGAGCGTCTTCATAAAGCCGATAAAAAGCCGATATCGAGACGTGTCAAGTTGGGGGGCTTGACGGCTGGAACTTGGCGTGGGCTACCCCTGCGCACCTGCAACGAGCGCGGTAGACCGAAGAACTCGGTCACGACTCAGTCTACGGCCCCCTCGGATCGCGCCGGCGAAGGTGAGTCATCTGCGCTTCGGGCCGGCGCAGGGTCGTGTGGAAGCCGAGCTCCTTGTCCGGCGGCGGAGGCGGGGCTGGCGGCGGATCGAGTAGTTGCAGGAGGCGGCCCATGAACTCCGTGATCGCGGCTTCGTGGTGATCGAGACGAGAGCGGAGATCGGCTTCAAGCGCGGCAAGCTTGCGGGAAAGTTCACGCGTGTCGGTGAGGAGGCTGCGCATCTTCACGAAGGCGCGGACCACGAAGACGGACATCTGCACGGCTTGCGGAGAGTTGAGGAGATTCGCCGCCATCAGTGCGCCGTGTTCGGTGAAGGCGAAGGGCGCGTGCTTCACGTTCGCGCCGCGCTTCAAGGTCACAGATTGTGACCTTGAACGCCTAAGTTGCTCGGCTTCAGCGAGCGTGAGTTGAAACAGGAAATCAGGAGGAAACTTGGCTCGGTTGCGCCGAACCGCTTGATTGAGGATCTTCGTTTCGGTGCCATAGAGAAAGGCTAGATCGGCGTCGAGGATCACGCGTTCGCCGCGGATCGTGTGGATGATGGACTCGAGCGACTCGAGCGGGGCGAACGGAAGGGCGGGAGTAATGCGGGCGCGCGGCATGGTGAGTGGCGGCCCGTGGGCAGCGACAATGCAGATTCCGGTGTCAGCGTCGAGCGCACGGACTGAATCGCGGTTCGGTCGAGGTCGGGCGCATGGATAGATGCGCGAGCGCTGGCCGCGCCGCGATCGGGCGCGCCATTGACCACGGATCACACGGATGAAAACGGATCAGACGGATCGGTGTCATCCGTTTGTGTCCGTGATATCCGTGGCGAAGAACCAGCGTCGAGCGCGGCGCGCCGAGGCATCCAGTCAAGAGTCAAGCCATGACCCCGTCCGCTCCGCCTTATCAGTCAAGAATCAAGACCTGACGTCTTTCGCTCGGCCCGTAAAGCCGACGTTCGGAGTGCGCGGAGAAACCAATGGATTCCACGGATGGCGCGGATCAATCGTCTCGAGCGTCGCGGTTCGTTCCGCGATCCGTGTGATCCGTGGAATCCGTGTGATCCGTGTGATCCGTGTGATCCGTGGAATCCGTGGAATCCGTGGTGAAGACGGCACCGGAGCTCGGCGCAGACCGAATTTGGCAGTCAAGAGTCAAGACCTGACGTCTTTCGCTCGGCCCGTCGGTTCCGGTCCGAGATGGACACCAATTTCTGCAGTCTGACCGTTTTGGTCTTCGTTCGCAGAACACGGCAACGCGCGGGGTTGCGAGTAGGAGCCAAAGGAGTCAAATCGGGCCATGGACAAAACACTTGGTTTAGCGCTGTTCGAAAGAGGTTTGGCGTTGGCGAGGCAATGGGACGTTGAATCTGCAGCTGAGGCGTTCGCACAGGCTTGGTTATCCGGATTGCGCATTCGGGATGTTCGAACTCAGCTCTACTCTTATCTCTGGCAATTCGAGGCGGACGAACGTCGTGTGGTCTGTTGTGTAGCTCCTGCAGCGGTGTTCGCTGAGCCTGACGATTGCCTTGCGCTTATGTTGGCTTCGAAGGCGGCCCTTACTGCACGCGAGTTTGACGATTTCGATGAAGTGATACCGAAGGCTTTAGCGGGTGTCCGCGCAGGGAGACGGACTGGAAACCCCCGTCATGACGAAATCCTGTTACTCCACTTCCTTGTCGAGCGTCGCGCTGCTGCGGAAGAGTCGATGATATTTCGAGATTCAGATGCGTTGCGCGCAAAACTCGAATACAGCATGGAAACGCGCCACTTGCTGAAGCAGATGGCGGATTGCTTCGATCGCGTGAATCGACATGAGATTTCTGACTCGGCGATCAAAGAATCTTTGCAGGAGTTCTGGGATGCCTACCTGCGTCCGAGTCTCAATCGGGATTGGGTGTAAATGCGTTACGTTGACCTGTGTGGCCTTAGCTCGCGTCAATTACAGCAATGACGAACGCACTCACGAAGCGGTGCAACGGGCCTCAATGCGGGTTTTGAGCGGCCGGTCCTTCGACGGGCTCAGAACTAGGTGCTATTCGCATCACTTCACGAATGCGCTTACGAACTCGTGCACGGGCATCGATTCGAGTTTCGTGCGATCGCTGAAGAGGCT
>PNKF01000173.1 GCA_013822285.1 Gemmatimonas sp. | reverse complement strand
CTTACGCCTTTCCACTGGTGTAGAATGGTAGCATACGAGTGCAGCCCCTGACCGGGGCGTCTTGCTGTCCCCCCTCTGGACCGGAGGCCCACATGCTCCGCACGATCCTCGTACCCCTCGACGGTTCGGCGCTCGCTGAACGCGCGTTGCCGATCGCGATGGACGTCGCGCGCCGCGCCGGTGGCACCGTCCATCTCGTCCGCGCCCACGTCCCGCTGGCCATCGTCGGTGCGACCGCTGAGGGCGTGTTCACGCAGGACATGCTCGCCGCCGACGACGCGCTGCGCAGCCGTGCGCTGCAGTACCTCAACCAGCACGCGCACAACCTCGCCAAGGATTGGGGCGTACCCGTCGAAGCCCATGTCGAAGACGGCACGCCTGGCGCTTGCATCACCGAGGCGGCGGACCGCGTCAACGCCGGACTGATCGTCATGACCACGCACGGCGCCGGCGGCTTCGCACCCGGCTGGCTGGGTTCGGTCTGCGATGCCGTGATTCGCCACACGCACCGCGCCGTGCTCGCCCTGCCGGAGAACGATGCCCACGGCGGCAACAGCTTCGTGCCGAAGCGCATCGCCATGGCGCTCGACGGCAGCGCCCGCGCCGACGGCATCATTCCGGCGGCGCGCGACTTGGCGCTGCTCTTCGGGGCGGAGATTGACGTAGTGCGCATGGTCGCACCGTTCATCCCGAACGACGTGGCCAGCATCCTCACCAGCGAGCGCCCGGATCCCTACGGCATCGACGCCGAGGCGGCGGCGGCGAAGGACGCCATCGACACCGTCGTGAAGGGCCTCGTGGCGGCGGGCCTCAAGGCCGAGGCTACCGTCCGCGTCGAGCTCTCGCCCGTGAAGGCACTCCTCGCGCACGTGGAGGAGACCGATCCGGACATCCTCGCGCTCGCCACGCAGGGCCGCGGGCTCAGCCGGCTGCTCGTCGGCTCGGTGGCCGACAAGCTCATCCGTGGCGCCAAGCGGCCGGTGTTGGTCATCCGGCCGATGAAGGACTGACGCGCGGGGACTGCCCGCTCAGCGCTCGTACAGCGATGGCGTCACAAAGGGCGCCATCGCATACGTCACGAGCACTTCGTACGCGGCTTGGCGGTCGATCTTCCCCGCCGTGAGAATACCCACGGCGCCTTTGCCATGCTTGGTGCCCCGTTCGTTCGCGAAGTGATCCATCGCGTAGCCGAGCTCTTCGCCGGCGCGAATGAGCTGCGCGACGCCATCCGGCAGCGGCATCACCAACGATCCCCCCACACCCTCGCGTCCGTCCCGGTGCACGACGACGCACCAGGCGCAGGTGCGCATGCCGCTCGGACCGTCGACGACGCCGCCTTCGAGGCCTACCCCGAGGTCGGCGTCGACGGCTTCGCGCGCGCGGCGCGCGCGTTCGCGGGCGCCAGCAATCGTTTCCTCGTCGCCAAACGGCTGGTCGGGAACGCCGCTTGAGACCACCTGCGGCGCCACCTCCGCCTCGGCGAAATAGCCGCGAATGACCACGGCGGCGGCGGCCAGCTTCACGGGATTGCCCGAACCCACGGCGACTGTGCGAATCGTCATCACGCTCCGAATCTAGGCGGCGGCGAGTATCTTCGCCCTGTGCCCACGCGCGTCCCTGGCCCAGCCCCGGTCTTCATCGCCGGCCGACTCTGGCTCGACTTCGTCAACACCGACGATGCGCGCCTCGGGCAACGTGTCGATCTGCTGGCGACGTTCTCTGCCTTCGTCGAGTGGCTCGCGGCCGCGCAGGTCATCGACCCCGACCGCGCCTCCGTGCTTCGGCGTCGCGCCGTCGAGCAACCCTCGGGCGCCGCCGCGGCCTTGGTCGAGGCGCAGCGCATCCGCGCGCTGCTGCGACAGCTGGCCGACCAAGGACGCGATGCCCGCGGCGCGCTTACGCGCGCGCATGTGGTGGAGGAACTCAACCGCGTGCTCGGACGCTCCGTCGGCACGCGTCGCGTCGATCTCACGCCCGAGGGCGGATACGCGCGCAGCTTCGTGCCCGTCGGCGACGCCTTCGGCGGACTCGTCATCCCGATCGTCGAAAGCGCCGTGGACTCGCTCGTGCGCGGTGAACTCGGCAAGCTGCGCGGCTGCTCCGACCGACGCTGCCCACGCTACTTCGCGGACGACACCAAGAACGGCAAGCGTCGCTGGTGCGAGATGAAGACCTGCGGCAATCGCGCAAAGGCAAAACGGCACCGCCAGAAGGCGGTGCCGTGAAGACCTAAGCGTCGAGTCCCAGGCCGGCGTCGCGGACTGCGGTCGCCGCGCGAGGTCCGCTACGCCTTGATGTATCCCATCTCCGTCGCGTAGCCGCGCAGCTTTTCCTGCAGCAGACGGCGCCCGCGGAACAGGCGGCTCTTGATCGTACCTTCGGGCACGCCGAGCGCCTGGGCGATCTCGCCATAGCGCAGGCCATGCAGGTCGCTCATCACCACCGCCGCGCGATACTCCTCCGGCAGGCCATGGATCGCATCGACGATCTCCTGGTCGATGAACGAATCGTAGAACGAGCCTTCCGGGTCGATGTCGCCGACCGCTTCGAACACTTCGCGGCCATCCTCGTCCTCGAGCGGCTGCACTTCGCGCGCATCGATGCGGCGCTTGCGGCTCACGAACGCGTGGTAGAGGATCGTGAACAGCCAGGCACGGATGTTGGTGCCGAGCCGGTATTGCTCCCAGCGCTGGAACGCGCGGAGCAGCGTGTCGGAGACGAGGTCTTCGGCCTCGTCACGCACTCGCGTCAGCTTGAGCGCGAAGGAGTACAGCGCATCCAGCTGCGCCATCGCCTCGGCGTCGAAGCGCGCGCGCCGCTCGGCGCGGTCGCGTTCCATCGACCGATCGTCCACTCCAAAGATGCCATATCCTGCGGCCATCGACGCCATCGTTCCCCCCGGAACTCGTGCGAACTTCGCGAACTGCGTTCGAACTACGCTGCGGTCGTCTTCTTCACGTGGCCGGCCACGAACCGCTTCAGGTCCGTCGCCACGCCGTGCATCAGGCTCACGTCCCGCTTCATCCGTGCCATCGTCGTCGCGCCCTCGAGGGTCGCCACGACGAACCGCGCCAGACGCATCGGGTCCGCGTCATCTTCCAATCGATCCTGGACCTGACCCAAGAGGCCCGCGATCTCGTCCGTCCAGGAGCGGAACACACGGGCGATGCGCACGCGGAAGCCCTCGTCCATCGCCGCCATTTCGGTCGCAAGCGCACCGAATGGCGACGCCGAGCGCCCCCCGCGCTCGGCCTGCAACGCGACGACCGAATCGATGAACACGTGGAGGCGTTCAATCGGGTCGAGCGTCGGTTCACGCAGGATGGCGAGGCCCCGCTCCGCGAGGACATCGAACTGCCGCGCCAGTACTTCGTGGCCAAGCGACTCCTTGGACTTGAAGTAGTGGTAGAAGTGCGACTTGCCGCTGAGTCCGGCCCGTGCGATGACGTCATCGACTGACGTCTGCACGAAGCCCTTCTCGGCGATCAGTTCCGCCGCGGCGTCGAGGATTTGCATGCGCTTCTGGGTCACGTCGGTAAACTTAGGACTAGCAAGTCCTATTCCAAAACAATTCGCGAGGATACTTCTAAGTCGTTGATTTACAACATCTTACAAACTGTACAGAAAATAGGACTGGTTTGTGAAAGGCTGGATTCTCATGGTTCTAGTACCGCGGTTCCGTACCGAGAGTACTAGTTGGTATCCCGAACGGCGTCACCACGAAGCACACGAAGGAACTACCACTACATCGCCACAGAGGCACGGAGTCACCGAGGTCGCACGGAGAACCGCAAAAACACTTGGGGTCCGCACCGATGATTCGGCGCGGACCCCCCGCATTTGCAATTGCAGTTCTCTGTGAATAACTCCGTGCCTCTGTGCCTCTGTGGCAAAGCCGTTAGCGCTTCCGCCGCCCACCCTTCGAAAACGGCGGCCTGGGCCCACGCCGATCATCACGGCGATCATCCCGACGCCCGTCTCGGCGATCATCGCGCCTCCCGTCTCTCCGCTCCGGCCGACGCTCGGCCTCGCCGCGCATCCACGGCCGCGAGAGTTCCTCCTGCGCCGCCTCGAGCGAATCAGCCTTGATCGTCCCGCGCTGCCCACGCCCCACGGCAAATCGCAGCGGACGATCCAACACCGGCAGCTCTTCCGCGACCATCGTGCGCGCCAATTTCTCCGGGATGTGCAGGCGCGCCACGCCGCGCGGCCCCTCCGGCGTCTCTTCCACCTCGTAGTGCAGCGACACCTCACGATCGCGGATCGACACCGACGACGGCAAACGCATCAACCGCCCGCGCTCCGCTGCCGGGATCCACTCGTCGGGATTGAACACCAGCTTCGCCGAGCGGAAGTCCGCCATCGAGTGCACGCTCGCGAGCTGCCGCTCGTACCAGGCGGCGAGCTCCGCCTGCGAGATGCGCGGCATCGCGCCGCCGCTGCGCCGCCAGGCCTCGCGCACCTCGGCGATGCGCGGCTGGTTCTGCGGCATGCTCGCGTGACGCGCTTCGCCGCGCGCCAAGGCTTCGGCCAACACGCGCCGCGCTTCCGTTTCCTTGCCCGGCGGGAAGTCGGCGATCGCCTCACGCTCGCGCTCCAGCTCAAAGCCGAAGTACTCGAGTCGCCGCTCCAGCGCCAAGGGCCGATCCCGCTGCTGCGGATCGTACACCAACTGCGGCGAATGCCCCGTGGCGTACTTCCGGATCAAGTCGCGCCCGAGCTGCGTGCCCTCGATGCCCGCCCGCGCCACGCCGAACTTGTCGGCGAAGTAGCGCAGCGTGCCCGCCACAGGACCCCAGCTGCCACAGACGCTGGTCTTCGACACGCGCGCTTCGTCGCCGTTCA
>PNKF01000172.1 GCA_013822285.1 Gemmatimonas sp. | reverse complement strand
CGGTCGAGATGCGTGCCCCCGACGCGCACCGGGCGCAGCCCGCGAATGCGCGCTGCGCCCGGACTGGTGGACGCGTGCCCCGCGACGTGGTCGAGCAGTCGCGCGAATTCAAGGACGTCGAGCGCGTGCGGCTGGACCGTCACGGGGACGTCCCGAGCTCCTCGCGGACGATGCGGTTGAGGACGCTGCCGTCGAGGCGGCCCTTGAAGGCGGGCATCACCTTGCCCATCACGGCGCCCATCTGCGTGGCACCACCGGCGATGGCCGCGCGGACCGCAGCGCGCACTTCATCGTCCGTGGGCGCGGCGGGGAGGTAGGCCTCGAGCGCCTCCGCCTCCCGCCGCTCGGCCGCCGCCTGTTCGGCGCGACCGCCCTTCTCGAACATCTCCACTGATTCCCGCCGTCGCTTGATCGCCTTGCGGATCACCTCGACGACATCGTCGTCGGTCGGCAAGCGCTTGATGGCGATCTCGTGATTGCGGATGTCGGCCAGCACGGTGCCCAGCAGCAGGACGCGATCTTTATCCTGTGCCTTCCGGGCGACATTCAGCTCGCCCTGCAGCCGCGCCGCCAACTCCGACATCAGTTCGCGCGGGGGCGACGGGTCTTGCGCTGCGCCGCGTTGAGCTTCCGCTTGCGCTTCTCGCTCGGCTTCTCATAGTGACGATGCTTGCGCAGGTCCGCGAGGATCCCGGCCTTCTCGCACTTCTTCTTGAAGCGCTTGAGCGCGCGCTCGAAGTTCTCGTCTTCGTGGATGACGATTTCCGACAAACTGATTTCCCCCCTTCGTGGCGTTTGTGCGCCGGCTGGGGACGTAGGTTGGGTTAGCCTCTTAAGGTACAGACTTTCAATGGCTTAGGCAACTGAGGGGGGACGGAAGACGGATGACGGATGAAGGAAGCACACTTGGCCTCCGTCATCCGTCATCCGTCCAGGTCCTCACCCGCTCGACCTCGCCGAGCAACGCAAGGCGGAACTCGCCCACCCCGAACCTCTGCGCCCACTCCTTGCACCCCGCCGCCGTCACCCGCCCCGCCGCGATCTCCGCCTCCAGCCGGCCAACCCCCTCGGCGATCGCCTCCGGCGTCTGGGCGTCGAAGAACACCCCCGTCCCCGGTCCGACCGTCTCCAGCGCCCCGCCCTTCCCGTAGGCCAGCACCGGCGTTCCCGCCGCCAGCGCCTCCACCGGCGCGATCCCAAAGTCCTCCTCGGCCGCGAACACGAAGCCGTCGGCGCGATGCAACCACTCGCGCAGCTCCGCGCGCGGCAAGTGTCCCAGCAGCCGCACGTTCGGCCCCGCCACGGCCTGCGCCTTCGCCCACTCCGGCCCGTCGCCGATGACCACCAGGTCGCGGTCGGGCAAGTGCTTGAACGCCTCCACGATCAGCGGGATGCGTTTGTAGGGGACGAAGCGACTCGCAGTCAGGTAGAGTCTTGGGACGGAAGACGGAAGACGGACGGAGAGACGTTCGGACGGCGCGGCAGCGTCGGCGACGGGCGCGCGCTGCTGCGGCTCCTCTTCCGGCGCCAGTCTCCCGTCTTCCGTCCCAAAGAATTCCGTCTCCACCGGCGGATACAACACCCCGCTCTCCCTCCCCCACACGCGATGCACACGCGCGCGGATGAACTCCGAGATCGCGAGGATCCGCGTCGGGCGGTCCGCCGTGCGGCGATCCCAGGTTCGGATGCGGGCGAGCAGCGCGCGCGCGAGCAGCCCCTTCACGGCGCGCCCGAGCCCGGCCTCCTCGAGATACTGCTCCTCGAGATCCCAGGCGTAACGCACCGGCGAGCAGCAGATGTTCAGATGCGGCACGCCCGGCGGCGTGCGCACGCCCTTCGCCACCGCGTGACTCACGCTGATCACGAGGTCGTAGCCCGTGAGATCGAAGCGCTCGATCGCCCAAGGCATCAGCGGCAACAGGCGCCGGTGCGCACGCGTCGCGCCGGGAATGCGCTGCAGCGGCGAGACGATCACGCGCCGTCCCGTCACCGGCTGCCGCACGTCGCGCACGATTTCGTGCGGACCGATCAACGCCGCCAGTGACGGCACGGGATCGGCCACCAGCGTGAACAGGTCCGCCTCGGGAAACAACGCGCACAGCTGCCCCGTGATCTCCTCGGAGCCGCCGTGCGTGATCAGCCACTCGTGGACGAGCGCGACCTTCACCCGGGCGGCCACGTCATCTGACGGCCCGCCAGCAGGTGCGCGTGCAGGTGATGCACCGTCTGCCCGCCGTCGTCACCGGTGTTCACCACCACGCGGTACCCCGCGGCCTCCACGCCCAACTCACGCGCCACCTGCTTCGCCAACTCGCTCACCGCGGCCATCACCGAACCGTCCGGCGTCTCCGCCAGCGACGCATAGTGCGCCTTGGGGATCACCAGCACGTGCACCGGCGCCTGCGGGGCGATGTCGTGGAAGGCGAGCGCGTGTTCGCTCTCAGCCACGATCTTCGCGGGAAGCTGTTTGTCGGCGATCCGACAGAATAGACAGTTCTCTGGCATTCGTTTGCTCCGGGAGAGGACGGAAGACGGATGACGGATGCTACACGCGGCGCGGGGATACCCAGCATCCACCAGCGAACAAGCATCCGTCTTCCGTCATCCGTCCCTGTTCACGCATCCGTCTTCCGTCTTCCGTCCCTGTTCACGCATCCGTCTTCCGTCTTCCGTCTTCCGTCATCCGTCATCCGTCATAAACCATCCTTGCCCTACACACCGCTACCCCTCCCACCGCCGCCGTCTCAAACCGCAGCACTTGGCTCCCCAACGCGGCCGGTTGGAATCCCGCGGCTACGAAGGACTCGCGCTCGCTGTCCTCGAGACCGCCTTCGGGGCCGATCACGAGCGTGACCGCGAAGTCCGCCGCCGACGCTGCGCCCGCCGCGCGCGCCGCATCGAGCACGCGCAGCAATGGCGGCGAGTCGGCGTCGAGCACGATGCCGAGTCCCTCGGGCCGCGCGCTGATCGCGTGCTCCACCGTCGCTTCGGGATAGATCGTCGGCAACCACGCGCCGCCACTCTGCTCCAGGGCGTTCACCATCCGCGCGCGCGTCTTCTGCTGGAACACCGGCCCTTCGCCGCGCGGATTCACGTGCTTCGAGCGGCGGAACAGCACCGGCCGCCAGCTCGCCACGCCGAGCTCCGTGGCTTTCTCGGCCAGCCACAGCATGCGGTCCTTGTCGGCCACGGGCAGCAGCAGGTGGATCGGCGCGAGCGGCGCCACCTGCGTCGCCTGCTCCACCGCCACGCTCGCGTGGCGCTTCGCGAGCTGCGTCAGCGATCCCTCGCCAATCGTGCCCTGGCCGTCGAGCAAGCGCACGCGGGCGCCGACGTCCAACCGCCGCACGCGCATGTGATGCGCCGCGTCCTCGCCGAGCGTGACGCTCGACGGCGCGTGGAAGGATTCGTCGGTGCAGAACGTGGGGAGACTCACGCGGGGAATCTCGCCTGCAGCCCTGCGCGGCGCGAGGTCGCGCCGCCGACGCTCACGCCGCCCGCGCGCAGCGTACGCTCCACCACTGGTCCTCGGCGTCCTCGGCCTCCACGCGCCAGCCGCTCGACGCCAAGGCCTCCAGCATCCGCGGCCGCTCCTCGAGGAGGATGCCGCTCAGGATGATCACGCCATCGTCGGCCAGCGTCATGGCCATCAGCGGCAGCAGGTCGACCAACACCGACGAGATGATGTTCGCGAGGATCACCCGCACCGGCGCGACGATCGGCAGGAACACCGCCGCATCGCCCTCCAGCGCCGCGACGCGGTCGCCGACGCCATTGCGCGCGATGTTCTCCTCGGCGTTGCCCGTCGCATCGGGATCGATCTCGATCGCGTACACGCGCGCCGCGCCCAGCTTCGCCGCGGCGATCGCCAGCACCGCCGAGCCCGAGCCGAGGTCGGCCACGCTGTCGCCCGCGCGGATCGCGCCCTGCATCAAGCGCACCACGCCCCGCGTCGTCGGATGCTCGCCCGTACCGAAGGCCATCGCCGGCTCGATCACGATCGTCGTCGCCGGATCGCGCCCCGCCGCCAGCCACGGCGGCGTCACGGTGAGCACCCCGAGCTGGTGCGCCGTGATGCGCTCCTTCCACTTCTCCGACCAATCCGTGTCATCCAGCGGCGAGAGCTCCGCGTGCAGCGCATCGTCCGCCCCCCGCACCGCCGCCACGAAGGCCTCCGCATCCACCGCCTCGCCCAAATGCGTGACGAGCGCGTCACCGGCCTCCTGCAAGCCCTCGGCGCCCGCCGCGAACATCGCCGCGGCGACGGACGCGACGCGAGACGCGGCGGAGGGGCGGATGGTTACTCGGGTCCAGGGCATTGTGTAATTGACGGATGACGGATGACGGATGACGGATGAGACAGAGGACGGATGACGGATGACGGATGCTAGTACGAAGCGAGTCCTGAGATATGAGAGCAACGCTGGCATCGAAGGAGCACACCAAACAAGCATCCGTCATCCGTCATCCGTCCCTTCTCAAATCTCACGTCTCACGAAAAGATCTCATCCAAGCGCTTCCTTCATCTTCGCCCAAAACCCCTTCTCCCGCTTCTCCGGCGGCTTCGCCTGCACCTCGTGCAGCTTCTCGATCAGCTTCGTCTCTTCCTTGCTGAGCTTCTGCGGCGTCCACACCTGCACGCGCACGTGGAGGTCGCCGGCACCGGAGGCATTCACGCGCGGGAGGCCGCGGCCGCGCAGCACGAACACTTCGCCGCTCTGCGTCCCCTCGGGGATGCGCAGCGTCAGCGGGCCGGTCACGCCGGGCACGTCGAGGTCGGCGCCGAGCACGGCCTGCGGGTAGGTCACGAGGACTTCGCAGTAGAGGTCTTCGCCGTCGCGCTCGAAGCG
>PNKF01000171.1 GCA_013822285.1 Gemmatimonas sp. | reverse complement strand
ATCAGGAGACGTTCACCGATCCGTCGTATCGCGGTCAGATCGTCGTGATGACGGCGCCGATGATCGGCAACTACGGCGTGAACTCCGAAGACCCGGAGTCCGCGCAGCCGCATGTGGCCGGCGTCATCGTGCGTGAGCTGTCGCGCACGCATTCGAACTGGCGCGCGGAGCAGGGACTCGGCGAGTGGCTGATCGGCGCCGACGTGCCGGTGCTCTCGGAAGTCGACACGCGACGTCTCACGCGTCACCTGCGCACCGTGGGTGTGCTGCGTGGCTTGATCGGCGCCGGTACCGAGCCGACGGCCGCGCACAAGGCGGAACTTGCGGCCTGCCCGTCGATGAGCGGCCTCGACCTGGCCTCGCGCGTGTCGACGAAGGAGCCCTACCTCTGGGGCGATCCCAAGGCGCCTCATCACATCGTCGCCTACGACTACGGCATCAAGCGCAACATCCTCCGCATGTTCGAGGAGCGCGGCTGCCGCATCACGGTGGTGCCGAGCACGACGCCGGCGGCTGAGGTGCTCGCGATGCAGCCGGAAGGCGTGTTCCTGTCGAACGGCCCCGGCGATCCGGAAGCCGTGACCTACGCGCCGGGCAACATCAAGCAGATCGTCGATGCCGGCGTGCCGGTGTTCGGCATCTGCTTGGGCCATCAGCTCTTGGGCATCACCTTCGGCGGGCGCACCACGAAGCTGCCCTACGGCCACCGCGGCGGGAATCACCCCGTGAAGGACCTCGCGACCGGTGACGTGCTCATCACCTCGCAGAACCACGGATTTGCCGTCCAGGGCTCGGCGGAGGGCATTCCGGGGGCGCCAGAGCTTCAGGTCACGCACCTGAACCTCAACGACGGCACTGTCGAGGGCCTGCGCCACCGCGAACGGTCGGTGTTCGGGGTGCAGTACCACCCCGAGGCGGCCCCGGGTCCGCACGACGCGGTGCCCCATTTCGACGAGTTCATTGCCGCGCTTGGCGTGGCCCGATAGGGCCCGCCAAGAATCGCGCAACCGCTTGACACACAACAGCTAACGTCCTAACCTTTGGGCACTTACGGCATTCGGGCCGTCAACCCATCCTCGATATGTCGATGACCAAAGCGGACCTTGTGGAGCGCGTCACGGAGGCGATGTCCCAGACCTCCGGCCCCATGATTTCCAAGAAGGACTGCGCTCGCGTGGTGGACTCGTTCCTCGACGCCATCAAGGACGCCCTGAAGGAACAGAAGAACATCGAGGTGCGTGGGTTCGGCACCTTCAAGATCCGTAATCGGAAGACCCGCATGGCGCGCAATCCGCGCACCGGCGCTCCGGTGGAAGTTTCGGCCCGTCCGGTGCCGGTGTTCAAGCCCAGCAAGGAGTTACGGGCCCTGGTCGCCGACCTGGAGATGGTGCCCGAGGAGGGGTGACCCTCTCGGTGAAGCACCGCGTCCAGCTCTTCGCCTCATGGAGCGACACCCTCGGCCCGACGGTCGAGGTCGAGTTGCCTGAGGGTGCCCGTGTCGCTGAGTTGCTCGCGACACTCGAGGCACAGGCCAAGTCCAAGTCCATCAAGCCTTTGCCGCGGCCGTCCGTCGCGGTGAACCATCGGTACGCGAAGCCGGATACCGTGCTCGCGGTCGGCGACGAGATTGCCATCATTCCGCCCGTGGCGGGGGGCTGAGATGCGCATCGCCTTGGTGGACCACCCGCTCGATCCCACGGCGTTGCTGGCGGAAGTCGCCGACGTCGGGAGCGGCGCGAGTACGCTGTTCGTCGGCACCGTGCGGCGCACGAACCAAGGCCGCGCCGTGACCGGCATCGACTACTCGGCCTACGCGCCGATGGCCGAGGCGGAGATGCAGCGCATTGCCGAGGAAGCCGCGGCCAAGTTCGGCTGCACGCATCTCGTGATTGAACATCGACTTGGCACGCTGCTGCTCGGCGAGGCGAGCATCGCGATCGCGGTGTCGCACGAACGGCGCGGGGCGGCGATGGACGCGCAGCGCTATGTGATCGAGGAGTTCAAGGCGCGGGTGCCGATCTGGAAGCGCGAGCACTACGTGGACGGCGATCGGGCCTGGGTCGATAATGCCGGCGGGGCCGTGCCCGCCGAACCGGATGCGTCGGTCGGGGATTCCACCGGTAGATGACCACGCTTCGCGAACCCCTCAAGGACCAGTTCGGCCGCAGCATCCAGTACCTGCGGATCTCGGTCACGGATCGCTGCAACTTCCGCTGCGTGTACTGCATGCCGGCGGAGGGACTGCAGTGGTTGCCAAAGCAGGAGATCCTCAGCTACGAGGAGATCACTGCGGTGGTGCAGCAACTGGCGCCGTTGGGCCTGCGTCGCCTTCGCATCACCGGTGGTGAGCCGACGATCCGTCCGGACATCGCGCGGTTGATCGCCATGCTGAAAGCCGTGCCGGGCATCGAGGACATCGCGCTCTCGACGAATGGCGCGAAGCTGCCCGCGATGGCACGCGAGCTGCGTGCGGCGGGATTGGATCGCGTGAACATCAGCGCGGACTCGCTGCGTCAGGACCGAATCGTGGCGATCGCCCGGCGAGACCTGAAGTTCGAGCCCGTGCGGGCCTTCGAGGCCGCGCTCGAGGCGGGGCTCGAGCCGGTGAAGGTGAACGTGGTGGTGATGCGCGGCGTGAACGATGACGAAGTCGAGGACTTCGCGCGGCTCACGCAGGCGCTGCCGATCCACGTGCGCTTCATCGAGCTCATGCCCGTGGGCGAGATGGCCCACCTCACGGACGAGCACATCGTGCCGAGTGAGGAGGTGCTGCGTCGCGTGGCGACCCTCGGGCCGCTGGAGCCCGCGAGCGGGCCAGCGAAGGGCAACGGGCCGGCAAAGTACTATCGCGTGGCTGGCGCGGCTGGGACGGTGGGGGTGATCACGCCGATGACGCACACCTACTGCGGCGATTGCAACCGCGTGCGGCTGACCGCCGACGGGCGCCTGCGGACCTGCCTGTACGGCGAGCACGAGGTGAACCTGCGCGAGCCGTTGCGCGCCGGTCTAGGACTGGAGCCGCTGTTTGTTCAGGCGCTGGCCGAGAAGCCCAAGGAGCACAATCTGCTGCAGCTCAAGGTCGGTGGTTTAAAGGCGCTCTCCCAGGTCGGCGGTTGAACGGCGGTTCACCACGGAGACACTGAGGCACGGAGACTGCAACAGCAGGTACGACTTGGAGGGGCCCACACCGATGCGTCGGCGTGGGCCCCTGAGTATCGGGGTCCTGCCGCTGCCTCTGTGTCTCCGTGTCTCCGTGGTGAAAGCAGTTTACCTAGCCATACCACGCGACTAAATTCTCGTTTACCGAGCAGTACCTAGACCCCCCGCTGAGACTCGACCAATGGTCAACAAGATTACGGTGGTTGGCGCCGGTAACGTCGGCGCGACGGCCGCCCAGCGCATCGCCGAGAAGGAACTCGCCCGCACCGTGGTGATGGTGGACGTGGCTGAGGGCATCCCGCAGGGCAAGGGCCTCGACCAGTGGCAGTCGGCGCCGATCGAGGGCTTCGATTCCCGCGTGATCGGCACGAACGGCTACGAGGAGACCAAGGACTCCGACATCGTCGTCATCACGGCCGGCATCGCGCGCAAGCCGGGCATGAGCCGCGACGACCTGCTGAACACGAACGCCGGCATCGTGAAGTCGGTGAGCGAGTCCGTCGCGAAGACCTCGCCGAATGCGATCGTCATCGTCGTGTCGAACCCGCTCGACGTGATGTGCTGGGTCGCCAAGGAAGCCACGGGCTTCCCGAAGGAGCGCGTGATCGGCATGGCCGGCGTGCTCGACACGGCCCGTTACCGCGCCTTCCTCGCGACGGCGCTGGACGTCTCCGTGCGCGACATCCAGGCGATGGTGCTCGGCGGCCACGGCGACACGATGGTGCCGCTCATCTCGTACACGACCGTCTCCGGCATCCCGATCACGCAGCTGATGGACAAGGCGACGCTCGACGCGATCGTCGACCGCACGCGCAACGGCGGCGCCGAGATCGTGAAGCACCTCAAGACCGGCTCGGCGTACTACGCGCCGTCGTCGGGCGCGGTGCAGATGGTCGAAGCCATCGTCAACGACCAGAAGCGCATCCTGCCGTGCTCGGCCTGGCTCGAAGGTGAGTATGGGGAGAAGGGCATCTTCCTTGGCGTCCCGGTGAAGCTCGGCCGCAAGGGCATCGAGAAGATCATCGACGTGTCGCTCACCGCGGACGAGAAGGCCGCGCTGGCGAAGAGCGCGCAGGCGGTGCGCGAGCCGATGAGCGTGGTCAAGCTGTAACAAGCTGAATCCCGGGAGGTGCCGACTGGTACCTCCCGGTTTTTTGTCTCTGACCCCCGCAGAGGACTCTGATGTCGGCGTTGCTGCAGTTCTGGAATTCGACAATCGGCAAGAAGTGGGTGATGGCCGTGACCGGCATCGCCCTCGTGCTCTTTGCCTTCGCCCACATGGCGGGCAACCTGCAGGTGTTCATCGGCGCCACGGCCTTCAACGACTACGCGCACAAGTTGCAGTCGCTAGGGCCGCTGCTCTGGATCGCGCGCCTCGGCCTCTTCGTGATGGCGGTGCTGCACATCGTCTCGGCGCTGCAGCTGACGGCGCGGGCCCGTGCGGCGCGCCCCGAGGGCTACGTGAAGATGGAACCGCAGATCAGCACGCTGGCCTCGCGCACGATGCGCGTGGGCGGCGTGATCCTCGCGGCCTTCCTGATCTTCCACATCCTGCACTTCACGACGGGGCAGCTGCACCCGGCCTTCAGCAAGGGCGGTGCCTACGGCAACGTCGTGCTGGGCTTCAAGGTGTGGTGGGTGGCGATCTTCTACATCGTCGCCATGAGCTTCTTCGGGCTGCACCTGTATCACGGCATCTGGG